>CAYPUO010000554.1:0-2991 GCA_964413775.1 uncultured archaeon | reverse complement strand
CCCTAACAGCCTTCTTTCCTTTGAAGACAACACCACAAGTCCCAAGTTGGACCTCAAATAATCTATACTGCATAACGGACTCTGAAGGCGCTCAACATGATAAGCGTGCCTCTCACGTTTCTTGAGTAGAACTATTCGAGAACTATGCGGTCACCGACATTGAGAGGGATCTCTTTGGTTGCACTGCCGTTCTTCGCAGCTGCTTCGAGGGTCCCGTAACTGCCTGTCACCAGAAAGACTCCTGAGTCGGGCCCTTCGCTGTAGGTTGGAAACCATTGAATGCTCCAGCGCAAGTCATCTGTGACCAACAGGTACTCAGATTTCTCAGCAGGGGGTATGTTTGTAATGATATTACCAAACCTATCAATTCGAACAACCACGCCTTTTCGTCCGGTTTGCTCGAATTCAAGTGTGACACTGAGTGATGGCTTAAAGCCGCCAAGCATCTTCGATGACTGATTTCGAAGAATGAGTCCAGCCATGCGAGCAAATACATCCCGACCATGAAAGGTCATTGATGCGTCGGTGCTAGGGACTATTGAGGAAACACTCACAGTACCGTCCGCTTTGGCCGCCGGATGGAGTAGCCCATTGTCAGGTCCTATGAAAGTGTAGTTTCGTGTCTTGACAACTACAGCATCCCTTGCGGTTCCTACGCCTGGGTCAACAACACACACAAATATGGACTCCTTCGGGAAGTACTTGTATGTCTGTAGAAGCACCCAAGCACCTTCGATGACTGACTGCGGCGATATGGAATGTGTCAAGTCCACAATCTCCGCGGTGGGACACAGAGAAAGGATTACTCCCTTCATGACACCGACATATTCAGACTCCCCGAAGTCAGACATAAGCACAATCATATCGTTTCCCCAGTTTCACTCCACCTTTACGAGTCGAATCTCATTATAGTCAGTGATTACACGGATATATCCCCGTAGCATCTCGTCTGTCTTCACCTGGCCGGTGTCCACTTTGAGTGTCTCGCTCTCAAGGCCTCGCAGCTTCCCTGGCGTACAGATAACCAGGATATGATTCCTACCGATGCGGTCGATCACCTTAGGACTAATCTGCTGATTTCCCCTGCCAAACAACATTCCCTGATGCCCAATCGGAGAGACGATTATCCAAGTCTTCGAGGGGTCCCTCACCGTCCCGAGCAGAGTGTCTTCGTTTACATCATAGACGACTTTGTCCTTCGTGTACACGTCAACGCCAAGAGTGGTCTTCTTGATTCCAAGCATATCAGCAACCGTTTTCACAGTGGTTCCAGGGCCTAGGATATAAACGCCGTCAGCAATCATATGTTCTATCACATACTTGGCAATGGCTTCCTGCGCTTCATGTTCGTCCACGGTTTCTGGGCTTGCCTGTTTCACACCTTGAAATCTTGCGGGGACTGACGGACCCCTGAGAAATCCATAGAGACGGATGACGAAACGATCCTCCCTGTAGGACTCCTCGTCTGCATCCATAATCTCGAATTCTGTTGAACCCGCGCTCCCCTCAACAAACAGCCGCACCACCTCTGCAGCATCTCGCGGGTTCACGACAAAGACACCGCTGTACATCTTCACTCCAGACGGAACACCAATAACCAGCAGGTCGTCAAGTCCGTCTTTACTCACGACGTCAGAAATGTCTCGTGCTGTGCCATCTCCACCAACAAAGACGAGCAGGCGGACACCCGCTGCATACAACATCTTGACACAGGCCTTTGTGTCATCGGCTGTAGTGCGCTGCTTGAGAGAAAGCCCAATTGTTGTGCATTCAATGCCTGTTCCTACGAAGGCCAATTCACCCATATCACCTGGGCAGAGATAGAACTCGATTTTGTCCCTCACAGATTCCATTGAACGGACAGCCTGCACAAACTCCTTTGCACGGTCAAGTGCGATGGGCTTCGCTCCAAGGGCAAGGGCTCTGTCAACAACTCCATCGGTTCCCTTGAGACCGACCCGGCCACCCATTCCTGCTATTGGATTGATCAAGAGTCCAACTTTCATCGGTAGGTTCTACTCCGGCTTATGCAATCATGACCAACTTTGCTTTAGACCTTGTGATATGGAGAGTCTAGTATCACACTGGAAGGTTCATACAAATAGAAAAGAAAACCCAGTGAATTTAGCGTCTGTTGGCCAGTTGAAAAGAAGGGAGAAGGGCATATCTCTTAGGATTGCCCTAGTTCCATAATCCAGGATTTCTATCCTGTCTAGTAGCGTCGGCCGCCGCCGCCATGGTCACGTCGATCTCTGCCGCCGTAGCCACTGTTGCCTCGGTCACGTCCGCCACCATAGCCACCACCGTAGCTTCGGTCACGTCCGCCACCATAGCCACCACCGCGATATCTGCGACGTGTGTCCTCATGCTCCTCAGCAGACATGTCGTTCTCCATGTTGACCTCTTCAATTTCTTCTTCAGCAGCACTGAGCTCTCCATACTTACCGATGTTAAGTCTCAAGTTGCCCTTGAATAGGCCAGTATAGCCGTTCTTCAGTGTGTATGTTTTGCCGACTTCAATCGTGTCAATGGTGTCGTCCCAGCATGGGACTGCAACTGTACCGGTTGAATCACCAACAGTCGCATCTAGCACCCTGTGGGTCGCACCGTCATTCCTTGAGGAAACCTCACGTTCTTCACCAAGTTCAAGAACTTTGAAGGAAATGACCAAATCTTTCATACGTGGCTTTAGCTCAGCCACTGTAGCCTGGACAGGCTCTCTGTCGTAACTCATTCGTAATCACTCACTTATGCCTACGGCATAATTGGTTGCAGGTAGCTCAAAACTAGCGTATTCATCTGGGGAGGTACGGGAAGTAATTATTCACTCACGAGACTCTTTCGGATAAGGCGCATCATGCTTGATGCTCCTGCAATTTTTTTTCTGTCTCGAGCCCTTATTACCCTGTTCATTATACCAATCTTGATTGATACTAACCAAATTCAGGATAATGACCATACAATCTTGTAGGGATCTGCCCGGTTTTCAAC
>CAYPUO010000553.1:0-2995 GCA_964413775.1 uncultured archaeon | reverse complement strand
GAACAGCATCCCTGGACGTTGATGTCCAGGTCTGTCTAGGTTTCGGGGAACGGTTGCAACACGCATAACGTCACTATTCCGACGAACCCTGACCACCCATCTTGCAGACACACGACCTGTACCCCCAATAGAATACACCACTCTTTCAAGGATAGGAGGAGCATCGATGTTTAGTCTTTTGAGCATGAAGGATTCATCAACTAATAGTCTGGGGGGAGAAGAACCTCCTCCCAGATGCATCGCGGTGGACTCGACCGGGTTCTCCCACTCCAATGGTGGAGAGTGGATGTCCCTGCGGTTCAAGAAGACCTTGCGACGGCGGTTCCACGCCCTGCACAACGCGGTAGACACTGACACCCTGCTAATTGCTGCAACCAGAGTCACTGCTCGACCCGGGGGTGATGCGAGACACCTGATAGCTCTTGTGGGAAGAGTGGAGGCCTCAGCGCCTGACGTCGTGTACGGTGACAAGGCCTACATCTCCCGACAGAACGTCCAGTTCATAGCTGACCGCGGAGCATATCCTGCCATCGAACCAAAGAAGGACCTGGGCGTGAATGCCAGAGGCCACCGAGCATATGGACAGTTGATGCGAGAGTATCGACGAGGAACGAAGGAGTGGAAGCAGACTCACGCCTATGGGAGGAGGAGTCTTGTGGGAACCGTGTTCGGGATGCTGAAGGTCAGGTTCGGAGGAGGCCTGAGGTCGAGAGGTCCTAGACAGCAGAGGAGGGAGTTGCTGATCAAGGTCATTCTACACAATATCGATCGACTGAACTATCTGGAGTGTGCTGGGAGATGACTTTTTCGACAGAGCCTAATTCATTAGAGTGTTCAAAACTGATTTAATCTCATTGGAGTCTTTTTCGATTGCTCTACTAGCTTCTTCATATTCATTCTTAGAAATAGCGTCAATACTTTTTCCTATCATTTCTTTGCTAAGAATTTGTTGAAGACCATCTCTGATTTCTTCGAAAGAGTCATTCGAAAATCTGACTAATGCAAAACTATCTGCTACATCCTTGACTCGCTTGTGTTCTTCCTTTCTTCTTGGGATTGATTTTAACTTCGTGGCCAAAAGAACTGGAATTGTAGGTACCATTGCAGATACATCAAGAATATCTACGATTGTTCTTTGTTTGTCAGTGTCAAATACATGTTGAAGAATATCCTCATCAAATGGTTGAATTTTCAGAATTGAGTTTATTTTCTCATGGCAATTGTCGGTTAGTATATCGACATACAGAACAAAGATTTCGTACAAGGGTTTAGACCTCGTTTCATCAGCATTAAGTTCCTTTCCTGTTTCGCTGTCAAACCACTTTGCATATCTACAATTTCCATTTAACTGAAATCCTAATTGGTCAATCAATATATTTTGCATCTGAGAAAGAGGAGAGTTTCGTAATTGCTTAGTTGTCCAATCAGGATCAATATGGAAACCTAAATCCACATCCCTTGAACCAATATAGTTTCGACCCAATTCTTGATTAACCCTCTCGTTAACTGATGCATAAACTGCCCACCCGCCAACTAAACACACATCATCATTTGTTTTTTCAAATATCTTTTCGAGATATTTCCTTGAAAGGTCTGTTTCAATTCTAGAGTGCATTTTTTTCATACCTCTCAGTTAGCATATGGGCAGCTTCTATACAAACTCCTCCCTCATTTAGTAAGTCTACAATCAATTGAGGTATGGAAACAGTGGTATATCCTTTCACCTGTTTGGATTGATAGAATACGTGGCTATCTGATATTAAAATTCGGAAATTCCCTCTCCCAACAAGACCGATATTTGATAAGTAGTTGTGCCATTTCTCTTGCTCTTCAGGGTTAATATATGCATCAAATCTACTTCGGAATAAATGCCCTTGAACATTGTTCTCTCCCATGTATGTTGTAAAAGCATATTGTAGATTAGTATTATCAACCGCTTTAAGAACATCTTTTATTGTATAACTTCTACTTAGTGGACGAAATGACAATTGTTGCCAATAACCAAAATAGAGTTGGAAATTAATTATCTTGGTACCTCTTATGATTTCTCGATTCTCTAGTTGCTTCAAGAATTTCTTAACCCAAGATCTGGATGTTTCGGCTTCAATTGATATATGTCTAATACTTAATTTGCCACTGGGGTTGTTTGCAATGACACGAAGTATCCTTTCCCGTTTGAATCCGCGTTTAGGTATTTTCCTTAGGATATCTCTCAATATTCTTCTTCCAACCCTTTCAACTGTATAAGCATAAGCTGCATGCAGCTATTTACAGATATATATAAGCATAAGCTGCATGGGTTTCAGTATCCAAAATAAGACAAGTTCGAGAGAAGCATTTTCTACTACTCCCTACAAAACATACAAACATATACTCAAGCAGGAATAGCCAAGCTAAAAACAGCAGGTCTAAAATCTGCTTTTGCAGGAGTTCGTACATGCAGTGGAGGAGCTATGTGTCCAGCACTTCACGGTCGGGTGGAACAAGGAGTAACTGAGAGCCTGAGGTGTTCAAGGATCTGGGGGTTGAAGGAGAGATATGCAACAAATTCACGATAGCCTAGGTCCGACTCGACCTTGAAACCAAGGAGGACAAAGAGCGTGGGGAGAAAGAACTCGACGGAGTCACCATAGCTGAGCGGGCATCGGGAATAGTAGTACAAAGGCTGGTAAGCTAAGTGAGGAGATAGTGATAGTGGCAAGCTTTGGCCGCATCATATGATCTTTGGCAGTGCATGAGTCATGTGTTGTGGTCAGTTCGCCTTTCAGTTCTTGTATTATTCTACAGAGCCGGAACTTGGGCATCTTTTCAATCCATTCGGATTTAATTTAAAAGCTAGTAGCCGTAATGATCAGTGTGGGGTCGTACTTGAGAAATATAACCATGACGGGCTCGTGGGCTAGTTTTCCGTAACATGCCCTCAATTACGAAACTCCCCCCTCCTACCACAACTCTCTACAAATCTGCCAACTGCCCTAGCATAGCTACTGTCTTG
>CAYPUO010000552.1:2698-3014 GCA_964413775.1 uncultured archaeon | reverse complement strand
CCCCACTACCATTCAAGCGAGCATCGTAGACTCGGCCACTGATGAGGTGGTCTACCAGAGGACTGAGAGCAATGGAGCTATGAACCTGAAGTACCTTGCACAGAGTCTGGGAGAATACAGGCTCAATGTCACGAATATCGGTGCTAACCCGACCAACTTCACACTCTCTGTCACAGCACATCAGGACATGGACGGCGACACCATCCCTGACGACGAAGAAGTAGTAATTGGCACCTCACCTTATTTGAGAGATACGGACCAAGATGGACTGACTGATAATTTTGAGCTTAGCTGGGGGACCAATCCCCTTTCAAAT
>CAYPUO010000552.1:0-2688 GCA_964413775.1 uncultured archaeon | reverse complement strand
GACGGAGATGGCGCATCTGACTTCTATGAGTACACCGTTGGCTCAAACCCATTGGTGACTGATACTGACGGGGACAATATCACAGATGGTGTGGAAGAAACCCTTGGCACTAATCTTACATGTTCTGATACTGATCACGATGGGCTCAGCGACTACATGGAGGTCTATATACTCCACACAAATCCCCTGAGCGCTGATACTGATGGGGACGGGCTGGAAGACGGCTTTGAGTATGAGATGGGATTGAACCCGCGCTCGCCTGACTCTGACAACGACTCTCTGAGCGATATGTTCGAGATCCTCAACGGACTGAATCCGCTCTCAAATGACACGGACGGAGATGGGTGGTCAGATGCCTATGAGGTGCAGTACTGTATGTCACCCACCTCAGCGGATACAGACGGAGACGGTATTCCAGACGGCATCGACTGGGATCCGCGGGAGCCGTGGATAACGGTGGTCTCACCTGTCGCGCTACTGAGTATCATTATGCTCCTGGTCATCTATGCATTCCTCAAGGGAAAGGCATACACGCGGAAATAGCCAGAAGCGCATGCACGCATATCCTACCGGAGTGGCAATAGACTTGTAATCTCACTGATAGTCAGTGTCGCAGACCAGCCAGACGTAGTGACGTTTTGCTTTATCCAGAAGACAAAGACGTACGACCCAGCATTGATGGAGCCCTCAAATGAGTTGCCAATCATGCCCTGGCCCCCACCCTCCCAGATAGGTTCAGGGACCTGATTCACACTGAACATGTCCCTGTCAGCCTGGGTTATGTTGAAGGACTCATTGAACTCCGATGGGAGCATTGAATAGAGCTTGAAGTAAACCTCATATCCGGCGTAGTTCCCGCCGTAGTCTATCATGAGAAGAATAGATGCTGAAGGACTAAGGTCGGGCCTGGTAATAGTGAAGCTGGCATAGTAGAAGTCAGGATAGGCTTCTATATTGGCATACTCCCTGTAGGTGATCACCTGTCTGTGAGGCTGCGATGCAATAATCAACCCAAAGAATACCATTGCTGCTACTAGTATCGCTGTACGCACTCGACTCTGTGTGGTGGCTCTCATCTTCACTTACATCTCCTATCACTGCAAGCCAGACCACGAGGTATCTGTAGAGGACTGCTGCAGTCCTGTTTCACGATTAGTTCCAAGACATAAAAGGATTTGTCCACAGTAAGTGAAGGGAGAGCGGCTCAGATTCCCCTTGGGGCGATCATGTGTTCATACTCGCTCGAAGGTACTTCATCATCACCGCATGTGTTTCTCTTTCAACGCTGTTAAGCATCATTTTTCTGGTCGCAGTATACTCATTCCTAAAGATGCGGCTCTATCGGAAGGACTAGAAGATAATCACCATTACAGGAGGGTATACTTGAGGGTGACATTGAACGTGGCGGTCCACGTGTAGGTGGTATTAGTGGGGTCTGCAAAGAACACCCAGACATAGTCACCAGGCGGTGCATTAAGAGGCACCCATGCCTCAATTGAGGGCTGCGCATTAACAAACTGGACGCCCACATAGGTAGATACCCCATAATCTGTGGTATTGAACGACTCGAAGAATGCGTTCCTAGGACAGACCTCAAAGAAAATGATAGTCCTATTATCTGACCCCGAATCCAAGTCCATCTTAAAAACAACTGCCGTATTCTTCTCATAGTCATTAACCGAGAAATTCCCATATTGATACTCTGGTGAGAACTTGAACTCGATATTCTCGTTCCCAAGGACAGGACGATACATCGGACTCGAAAGGAACCAGTCCGAACTCCCTAGAATCACAATGATAATGACTATGATGCCAAACGCTTGCTCACGTTTCACAAAACATCCACTCCATCCGGTGAGATTGGGTCGTGAATACGTGTAAATGTTGCGGCAGGCTGAAACGCAACCTCCTGGGCCTATTAGAAACTCATACGACTTAGTGGGAAAATGCTTACCGGCGGAAGAGCGGCTCAGTTACCCCTTGGGACGATCATGCGTTCATACTCACACTAAGGTACTTCATCATCACCGCACGTGTCCCTCCTTCTATGCGGATATTACTCTTTTCACACACACCTCACAATTCGTTTAGGCTCTCTCATTGCCAGTCCAACTGTCGGAGTAGCTAGTGAACCTCACACTAGGTAGCAGCACAATACCAGATGACGCTGATAGATGGAAAGATATGAGGACTCTACCATGAGTCGGAATGGTGTCAGGAACGACACAAGCAAGTAGCATGCGGAGTAAGAGAGGGCCACATCAGAAAGAACACCAAGAGATCGCATGGCGGATATACCTGTGCACTGCACTACAGCTTTCTAAAGGAAGATGTAGTGAATGATGACAGTGCATAGAGCCTGGGCCTATCAGGCACCTCCTGATTCTAGCACGCGAATAGCGAGCTTCAAGTGCAGGCGCAACACATACATCCAGTGTGGAATGCGATGCAGATAGAACAACTGGGAGAGAGAAATGTCACAGTAATGCATGAGAAACCTTTCCGGACCACCACGCATCTGATTCTGGGAGAGAATCGAGTGTATGTATGCGATACGTTCCTTGGTCCAGAGCCGATGAAAGAGGTCTCCAAGGTCCTCAGAGATAGGGGGGCCAGTGAGAAGCCAGTAGTTGTCTTCAACTCACATTCAGACTGGGACCACATCTGGGGCAACTGCTACTTCCAGGA
>CAYPUO010000551.1:0-3015 GCA_964413775.1 uncultured archaeon | reverse complement strand
CCCTTGGACAGTCGCTGATGGAACGCCATCGTGCAATTCATCCTCCACCGATACTGTGACGTTAATGTAGTGGTCATTAGCAGAAAGTTGAACCATCTTGATATCCATTTGTTGTTCACTGATATCGAATCCCAATGTGATATCAAGTCCGAGTGGTAGCGATATTGTAGAGTCCCAGAGGCTAAGATGCGGAACAACGATGCCAAGTGTATCGTAGAGCCATTGATTGAGATCTATGTTCGCGAGTGAGTGTCCAAGAATACCGCCATTCAGAGTGAAATTCACATAGAGATCAAGTCCAATAGAGGATTCAACTGCGACATTACTAAGAACGATTGCCGCGGATTGACCACTTGCATCGTTGTCTGCCGTCCCTGCTAGAGCAAACATCTTGTCGCTTACGAACTCAACAGAATTCCTTTCGGGAACACAATTCAATCCAGACACAGTCGCAGTAAGCACATTAGATATCTTGAGCAAAGGAATAACGTCAATTATCAAGTCTAGATTTGCGAATTCTCCTATCAGTGGGAACGCATCAAGAAACGGAATCTCATAATGCGTGAATCTTTGAACGATGTCAGCAATCTCGGGTATGTCATAACGAAGATCAAGGATCTGTACACCAAGTGGAATATCCTGTATCGCATTCCAAGTTTCATCAATCAGATTCAGACTACCTTTCATGTGTGCTGTCAAGGCATAGATGTCATATTTGACTCCGACTCGAAACCATATTGAGAGTGCGATTGATGGGTCTGATACACTGACAAATGTTGTGAACTTGTTTCCAGCATGGACCTCGGATGTTGTTGAGTGATACACATCGAATGTCAATGATAGAGCGAAGCCAAACTCAACGAATGGGCTCAGAGTAATGTTGAGGTCGCTACCAGTGTTATAGTTCAAGGGATATGACCAATTGAAAGACTGTTGAGTGATTGTTTCAACATAATGCTCGAAACCCGAATTGTAGGATGCCGGAAAATAGTTCAATGGATTGTCCAGAATGACCAGAACCGAAGAATTCCCCTGGCGGGAGGTTGAATCTACAGCTTCGACTGTTATATTAACTCTACCAGCGAAGGTCGAGAGGTCAAGTTCATGTTCCACAATGCCGGTGATAGGATTATAGTCGCTCTTAATTGATGTAGGTACATCATTGACGTAAAGCAAGACATCAGAGATTTGGTAGTTCGAATTTGGGTCTGAAACCAATGCAGTAAGAGTGCATGTTGTTTGTTCTATGACTTCACCCTCCATGGGATTTCGAATATCTACGATGGGAGACTGTTCTTTTATGTTATCGACCAAATGTAGTATTTCGTTTTGGCTCTTCGAATCATAGATTTCCTGGATGACTCCAGAACTATTGAGTTGCAGCTTGCTATAGAGGCCGCGAGTCTGTCCGATCTGACTCCCATATATCCAGTCATCATCCAAGAGCCAACCCTGAGTTGGTCTGACGTTATAGACTCCTGGATTCAACACACCGCCAGCAGTAGATTCACTAGTAATTAATATTGGTGCTCCATCTGGCCAAGACACGATATCTCTGTAATAATAGGTCATGAATCCAATGTTCCATACAGGAGCGTTTATGACCCAGTATTCAAACTCGGTAAATACCGCCCAGTTCCTTTCGGCGACGGTACAGGGAATGAACTCTGGAACTGCTTGGTCATAGGTGTAATTGTACCAGTATGATCTCTTGACGCGTATTTCTCCAAACATATTAAGGTAGGAGCTCTTGTCGTTCAAACCTCCGTAGAATTCCTCGAATAGTTGTGGCGGAATGGCAAGGGTTGGTTGGTACAGAGTTGGAGCGAATGCGTTAATGAGTCCACTTCCCCACCCATAATTGGAGCCAGTATCAGCTGGTAACACGATATCTCCATACAGCCAGACACTCTCATTCATAGATATATCCACTAAGCTATTGATTGGTTCATCAACTATTGGGGAATACACATAATCGGTACTCATGTCTACAATTCCATCAAACCTTAGATAGACCACAGGTCCGGAAGGAGATAACGGTCCCTTTACCTTGAACCAGACTCGAACTGTGTCGCCAGGATGCATCCAAGTAACAACATTGCCATCTGTTAGGTTTTGGTAGGCAAAAGATGTGATATTCGGCTTGGTCGGATCTATATCTGCAAGAACGAATGGTGTTTGAGACAGAGGCGACTTTTCATTAGCTAGGTCTTTCGACACGAAGTCTGGAAGTACATCTGTCGTTGTTCCATCAAATGACACCACTGAAGTTCCATTGTGAGCTATAGGAGCTACCTGATTGTTCGTGACGTTTGGAGAGTGTGTTTCTCCACCAATGGTCACAGGATTGCTGTTATCATCGGCACTAACATCTGTAATCTTGTTTGATGTTAGTACAGGTAATGATAAGACTACAAGAACTATGATTAAAGCAAGTTTTCTCCTGATACGCAACATAAATCGCGCCTCTTGATAAGAATCAATGGATTTCCTACCACTTACAGATTCTTTAACGAGCGCCCACGCTCGAAAAAAACATGTAATTGCTCTTGATTAATCTTTGTTGGATTGTTGCCATGGATGTCTACTACAGGTTTCTATTCCTGAATTAGCATTGGCAAAAGAAGAAGCAAAGGGACCGCATCGTTGCTTTCTGGGTGGCCTAATTACATCTGCTTCTCTTGTCTGTACGGCAAATACTCGTTACCCAGGATTTCCCGTGCCATGACGATCTTCTATCGGTCCAGAGTCACTCCACAGAAGGGACAGCATACACTCTTTCCAGCTTTCAGCTCCTCAACTGCATCAATCGGCAGAGCTCCATGGCACTTTGGACAGAGCCACGCGCCCAGTTTGTTGGATATCTCATCGATGGCTGGCATTATCATCGCCTCATCCTCACCTGACATTTGGACCTTACATGTAGCTCCTTTCTTGCCTGATTTTCCACTGATAACAACTACGATTCCGAGGTTCTTCTCCGTGTAGATACCCTTCGCCCACCCCTTGTTGATG
>CAYPUO010000550.1:0-3017 GCA_964413775.1 uncultured archaeon | reverse complement strand
TTGCGGTCACTGACCACCTTCATACCCAGAAGGAGAGGGGGCGCATCACAAGAGAAAAGTTTGTGGATGATTTGAGATTGATACTGGAGCACTTCAACCTCAGCAAGGAGGACTGGGAGCTAGCAGTGGAGGAGTGTCTGAGATTGATGAGAAGGGAAGGCCTCATCAAGAGGTAGTATGATTGATTGTTTCTTCAGTATAGATCTAGTCACTGTCCGAGGGACTCCTGCATATTCCACAATCATTAGACAGAAAACAGAGCCAATGGTGCGGAGGGCGAGATTTGAACTCGCAAATCACTCTAATGATTCGCTTTCTGACCTCTCATCTATTTCACTTTTGCAACAATAATACCAATGTGAACAGAAGAAAAGCTTCGTTTCTGACACATATAAACCACAGTTACTTCTGTTAGCCAGTCTAGAGCCATTGAGTATACTAGCGGGGTCCAGCAAGAACACTGAGTTTTCTGAGAATTCCAACATTCTACAGACCAAACTCAAGTGGCACATAAGAATAAGAAGAATGAATACATAAGGAAGTAAACAGAACAAAAGTGAAATCGATAGAAAGTTGGCAAAAGGAAAAGATTAATCGGACATCCGTAGGATGAACAGGTAGCCTGGAGGAATTATTATGTTTCATGCGACCCTTGATAGCACCAAGACTTGGAAGCAGATTGTTGATGCTCTTGCAACACTACTGACGGACGCTCACTTTGTGATGTCTAAGAGCGGCATAGTGCTCAATCAACTCGACTCATCAAAGGCTGCAATGGTAAGCTTGAACCTGCCTGCAAATGCGTTCCAGGAATACGTGTGTGAGGGCGAATTTGATGTGTATCTGGGTGTTGATGAGCTGGTCAAAGTCAGCAAGAGAATGGCGGGCGATGACAGACTTGAATTCGACCTCAATACGAATAGTCAACGATTTGAGATCAAGATGCTTGGACAGGCAGAACGGAGGTTCAGCCTACAGCTCCTGACTCCACCTGATTCACGAAGCAAAAAACCTGGACTCGAATTTGCAGTAAAGGCTGAGATGTTCGCAGACTCCTTTAAACAGGCTGTAAAGGATATAGGCGTAGTCTCAAACTACCTCACCATAAAGGCAAGTCCAGATTCCATCGTATTTCAAGGCGAAGGGGACACAGGAGAGGCTGAGGTCTCACTGAAGAAGGGCGATGATGAATCAGCTCTCTTCGACTTACAGGCCAAGTCCGATGCCAAATCACGGTATTCGCTCAGTTATCTCGCAGAGATTGCGAAGGCTATGGCCAGCGATAGTGTGGTCCTGCAGTTCGATGCAAACAAACCAATTGCTATAGACTTTGGTATTGCTGAGAGTGGGCGAATTAGCTTTGTGCTTGCACCGATTATTGACAAGGATGACAGGTAAGAGGGGACAGAATGGTCCCAGACAAGAGCGTCCGGACAAAGAAGCTGCTACAGCTCATGTTTCAAGACTACTACAGGACTAACCATGATAGGGTTGATATCCCAGATAGAGTACAGAACAGAGAGTTTGGTCTTGAGAACTGGGACTACAGCTGGGTATGCAAGAAACGTAGAGAATCAACGGATGATGGAAACGAAGTCTGGATTGGCTGTGGGAATAGTGGAAGATCATTCTCGAACCTCCAAGTATGTCCCAAGTGCGGAGCTCACGGTCTCCAGACAACTCGATGGTCACGCCATATAGGATATCGAAACCGTGATGGACTACTTAACGACCTTGTCAAGACTGTCCCACACAGCATATACCACTCAGCTGCATTCTATAATGTTCCTGTCGCAAGGACAATGGCTGAGAAAGAATGGCAAGGTGCAGAGCTGGTCTTTGACATTGATGCAGACCATCTTGATGCTCCATGTGCAGAGAAACATGATGTCTGGCAATGCAGCAACCCAGAGTGCGGCACAACAGGCAAGGGAGAACATCCCGAGACCTGTCCTGAATGCGGCAGTACTGCTTTCAGATCGCTCAAATGGATATGTGATGAGTGCCTCGGTCTAGCGAAAGAGAATACGATTAAACTCTATGACAAGTTCCTGATTGGGCACTTCGACTTGGACCCTCAAAAGATACAGCTGAACTATAGTGGTCACAGGGGATACCATGTGCGTGTCAGAAACCCTGTTATCTTCGGCCTTGACTCAAATGCGAGAATGGAACTAGCTCATTATGTAATAGGTATGGGCTTGAAAAGCACAATAACTGCTGACGGATACCTCCGGATAGCCCCAACTGGAGAACTGAGAAATTGGCAGCTCCCCTCGATTGCCAGAAAGATTGCTGATGCCATGATAGAATTCATTGATGGTATGGAACAATATAACGGGAATGAAACGTGGGTCAAGAGTCTCCAGTTGTATAGAAAAGAGGCAATAGATGGACTAAGAATGAATCCACCAATCCTAAGTGCAAAAGTGAAGAAGATTGGACCGAAGTATTGGCAGGAAATTGCCAGTAAGTCAGTACAGCTGTATAGTGTGAATATAGACCAGCCGGTCACTACAGATATCCATAGAGTGATTCGTCTTATTGGGAGCCTGAATGGCAAGACTGGCTTCGGTGTAAATCTTCTCACTCGTGATGAACTGACTGACTTTGATCCCTTAAAAGATTCCCTCACATTCAACAGCGGAGTACTTGGTGTGTCAGTACCGAATAGAGCAATAATGGTTCCGAAGTTCAGGATAGGGGACTCAACCTACGGTCCGTTTAATGGGGAGAGTGTGGAGCTGCCCACTGCTGCTGCAGTATTCCTATTATGCAAGGGGATGGCATATCTTGAGTAAGATTGGGTATAATCAGATCCAACAAGCATGGGAAGAAGAGAAGAACAGCGAGAAACTCCAGAATCTGGAAGACTTGAAGCTGAGCAAGATGGCAGGGTATCTCTCAAGCATCCGAGAACAGCTTGCTAGGACGCCATCTGACAATAAGCTCCAAGTTGACCTGTTCCAAGAAGAAGGCATTAGTATCGAGTTCATGCTCAGAGACCTCCTCATGCT
>CAYPUO010000549.1:0-3019 GCA_964413775.1 uncultured archaeon | reverse complement strand
GCTAGCACCCGTGACAGGGAGATACAACCTCTTCGCTGTCATGGTGGCAGAGGACACTTTTTCGCTTGAGTCCATATTGGGGACATGTTCGATTCGTACTGAAGAAGGAATACGAAGGTCAGAAACTTGGTTTGGTAACTCCCCAATGTACCCTGAATACATCCCGATCAACCTGAGCCCTGGCAACACCGGTAAGGCATCCTGTGGCAAGAGGTGTGGTGAATGCAAGCGGTACGAGATTGAGAAATGCGTTGGGTGCCCCTCATCCGGAGTTTATAGGGGACTTGTCTATGCATCCCCTGAAACCGAGCAAAAACGAAGGGGCAAGAGTAAGAGTTAACTCCTCATCCCGTTTCGGATAGTATATGAAACATACGAGTGACGTCTTCATTCATGAGAAAGCTGTCGTAGATGAAGGAGCGCAAATAGGCAAAGGAACACGAGTCTGGCATTTCGCTCACATTAGAGGGACGGCAAGAATTGGCAAAGAGTGTAATATAGGTAAGGACGTCTATGTCGATGCGGATGTAGTGATAGGAAACAATGTGAAGATTCAGAACGGGGTTTCGGTCTACCATGGAGTGACGATAGAGGACAATGTCTTTTGTGGACCTCATATGACATTCACCAACGATATGTATCCTCGCGCAACAGCAACTGAATGGAAGGTCTACAAGACCCTCGTCAAGAAGGGTGCGTCGATTGGAGCTCATGCTACGATAGTCTGCAATGTGACTCTTGGGGAATACTGTATGATAGGCAGTGGCGCAGTGGTCACAAAAGATGTGCCTGACTACGGTCTCGTTCTTGGAAATCCGGCAAGGTTGGTAGGTTTCGTCTGTAGTTGCGGACAACCGCTCAAGCAGGTACTCACCAAGAACGAAACTGTGGTTGTCATGCAGTGCAGTACATGCGATGAGAAGATCATGATTCCCGCGGATGTTTTTGACCAGCAAGCAAGGAAGTGACGATTTGTCACACTTGTACAAGAGATTTGTAAATGAACGAGTTGTTGGACTGGTTGGAAACACGGATAGAATCCGTAACTGCACAGTAATTGCTCACATAGACCACGGAAAGACTACTCTTACGGATTCTTTGATTGCTGACTCGGGCCTGCTCTCCAAGGAAGTTGCAGCCACAGCCAGGCTACTTGACTATGATACAATTGAGCAAGAGCGGGGCATCACCATCAAGGCCTCAGGGATATCACTCATCCACAAACATAACAATGCTGAACACTTGATACATCTGATAGATACTCCAGGACACATCGATTTTTCAAGCCACGTCACCAGAGGACTTCGCTTGACTGACGGGGCAATCATTGTAATCGATGCAGTTGAAGGACTAATGGTTCAGACTGAAACTGTCACTCGTCAGGCCATGTCAGAACTAGTGCGACCTGTTCTCTTCGTGAATAAAGTAGATCGACTGATCAGCGAGAAACGGCTTAGTACACCAAAAGTGGTAGATGAGGTCTCTAAGGTGGTAAGAGAATTCAATGCAATGCTCGGAAAATACCTAGATGATCAGAGATTACAAGACTGGGAGGTTTCGTTCAGCAAAGGCTCTCTCTGCATCGGCTCAGCACTCGACAAGTGGGCAATCGGGATAGAAACTCTTCTCCAACGGACCAACGGTAAGACAAAACCGAAGGACCTTTCAAATGCCTTTGTCGCACTAATGGAAGAAATCGTTGTCGCATACCACGAAGAGAGAGAGTGTGAACTCGCCCAGACCTATCCGGTTGCTCAGAGCGTACTGGATGCTGTCATCAAGACAGTTCCCAATCCGAGCAAAGCTCAGCAGTATCGCATACCGAAGTTCTGGGATGGGGATTTGAACTCAGAAACCGGAAAGAGCCTTCTTTGCTGCGACAAGAATGGGCCTACAATTCTACTTGTTGGTGATGTTCAGAGCGATAGGCACACAGGACTCGTTGCAGCAGCCAGAGTCTTTTCTGGAACACTCGTGAGAGCCAAGCCATTAGAGAATTTGAGAACCAATGTAACAGCCAAGACCCTACAGATTGGTCTCTTTATGTCCAAGACAAGAGTACCACATGATGAAATGCCAGCCGGCAACCTGGTCTTCATTTCGGGTATCAGAGAGATACTCACTGGCGATACACTTGTCGATCCCGCGCATAGCGATATCCTACCCATGCAAGGCTTACAATATCCAACTGAGCCCGTCGTAACCTATACTGTAGAGCCAAAAAGGCTGTCAGAGCTGAACGAAATCCAACACGCCATCAAATCATACGTGCAGACAGATCCGGCTCTGGAGTTTGAGATAAACGAGGAAACTGGTGAGATGCTCCTTTCAGGAGCTGGAGAGCTCCATGTTCAGATTAGTATTGAAAAGCTAGAACGAAGTGGGACACAAGTAATACTCGGGAAACCAATGGTACTTCTGAAAGAGGAAATGACTAGCGATGGTGTTGACGCAGCCGGAGGAGATGCCTCAACTAGCATGTTCACTGTCCAAGCCATCACTACGCCGCATAGTGGTATTCAGAAGCTTGGAGAGGCAATTGATGCAAACAAGCAGTCAGCATGCTATCTTGTTGATGGCACAGGCAAGCTAGGAACTCAGAGTGAAGAGAAAGAGTGGATGAAAGAGGCTTTCAGAACTGTGGTGAGGAAGGGACCAAACCACAATGAACGGATGAGAAACCTTACTGTCATTATCAAGGCTGCAACAATCAGATACGAGTCGCCCGAAACATCTTGGAGAGATGTCACACAACCGCTGATTGCTTCGATGAGAGAGAGCATAGTCTCTGGGAATCCTGTACTTCTTGAGCCTTGGGTACGCCTTGAGATAAGTACTCCAGAAGAGCATATAGGAGTACTATCTTCAATCCTTGGTAGAAGGAAAGGAAACATTCTGGAAGTCGATTCAGAGAGATCACTCTATAGAATCACTGCGGAGATACCTGTTGAAGAGTCATTTGGTCTTGCAAATGAAATACGGACAGAAACATCGGGATGGGCAACATGGGGAGCCAAAC
>CAYPUO010000548.1:0-3020 GCA_964413775.1 uncultured archaeon | reverse complement strand
TATCTACAGATACTAGCTTATGCCTTGCTTTCTTCTTCAGATGGTCGGCAACCAGATTATGGGCAATCTTGAATAGCCACGCTTGCATTGGAGCCCCTCGCTCTTCGTACGTCTTCAAAGACTTTAGAGCCCTGAGAAAGACCTCTCCGGCAATGTCTTCGGCTTCATTCTTGTCGCCAATCCGCAAGTAGGTATAGCGAGTAATCTTGTCATAGTATTCTTCGAAGAGCTTTGCCAGCAGAGCCTTGCGCCGCTCTATCACTCTGGCCCTGCCTGGTTTTCGCGATTAGTCATGTCTCCGTGCTTTCGCAGACTCTGGCTTTTCAATCTTGTGATGGCCCAGCAGCACCACGCTCATAACTGATTAGTTGTCAACCCCAGCAATGCTATAGCTTCCCCAGGAAATTTAACAACCTTTTATCAGGACCAAGAAATCACCTAAACGTATGGTTGCTCATAGTATTTCAGAACTGTGAAGCAAATGAGAAAGTCATGTAGCCACCTCAGTAGTACTAATGGACCACTCTGCACATTATTTTTAGGTGATACTTTGGCCTTCAATCGTACGGTATTATCAAAGTGTACCCGGGAATTGAGGTACGCCCAGCCGCTTGTGTGTAGATGCAGTAGACAGTAGCTTGAGATTTCACAGGCATTCTCCATGTTTATCAGGGTAGCGAGTAATCAAGTAATGAGAATCAGGAGAATACCAATGAATAGACTGAAAAGATGTCAAAAGGGATCGATTATGCTCTTGGTACTCATCGTGATGTTTGTTGGTGGTCTGATAATTGCCCCGCTAATGTCCTTTATGTCCAGCGGAATCGTGATTGGTCGACTATACGAAAAACGCACCTGTGAGCTTTATGCCTCTGATGCTGGAGTAAACCACGGAATATGGACCATAGAAAAAGCGGTAGGTCTCCCTGAGATTGGAGAGGATGCTCTGGAATACAGCATTACTGATGTTAACGGCAAACCAGTTACAGTTAATATAACTGCAGTTGATGAAGACACTTTCAAGGTTACGGCGACTGCCACAAGTGTGGATGGCTCTAATACTATCATTGAGTCCTATGTCAACATTATGGATTTTGCTCACATACTGGATAATGGCATAACTTGCCGGGGTGATGTCACTATGCAACCCAACTCAAGTGTTGACGGTGATGTCCAATATAATGGTGTTCTTGATCAGCAACCGGGAGCAGATATAACTGGAGAAAGCGACACTAACACTATTCCGTCCTGGCCCACACAGGAACAATTGTCCGGGTTCTACTGGTCAGATGTAAGCGGGTCAAGTCCTTTTCCATACCCTGATGCGATTATTGATGCTGCCACCGTGGATACTGTAGATGACTTGTATCGGGATGGCAGTCTGACCATAACCACGACGACTCCTAATCAATCACTTACCCTTGACGGGACCCTATATGCTACTGGCGACTTTACTTGTGAAGCTACTGGCAAGAAATACACCCTTGATCTCAACGGACAGACCATTTACTCTGAGGGAGCAATGGTTTTCCAGCCATCAGGTTTGTATTTGACAGGATCCGGCTGCATTATTGCCGTCGGGGACATCAATTTCCAACCCAATTTGCAGACAGACCCTGACGATTTCGTGTTCATTATGTCGCTCACGGGCAATGTTGTGATGCAACCTCAAGGCAATTTTTATGGGTGCGCAGCCGCAGACTCCAGTGTTAACCTATTCCCGAACACAGATGTCTACTGGCACGAGTCCCCTGATATTTTAAATTTGCCTGGCAAGTTAAACCGAAATGTGATTGAGGGGAAACAGACTTATCAGATAACTTCAAATTAAAAACCTACGTCAAAGTTGGCATGAGATATGACATCAATAAACAGAAACTGTTATCCATCCCGGGTGGTAGATTAGGCTTTGTGCCTGAGTGAACACTGTTGCGTCAATGCTTAACATGGTAAAGAAGATGGGACTCGTTAACGAGTCCCATCTTCTTTACTAATTACCTCTTTCTCTGCCCGTTTGAATGTCTATTAGGGCTCTGAAGTCAAATCTACGTCAGTACAAAGGGTCATGACGTATACCTCCACGACATTCGCCGTCTCACCATACAGACCAAGCCAGATGTCTTCGTATTCTGGATTCGGCTGTATCTCGAGTAGCTCTGTCACCCGACCGTAAACCGCTTGCTGGTAGTCCTCTGTCTCGTTACCATCGGCATCCAGCATCTCCTCCAGATGATTCCCGATTAACATACCCGAGGTTTCATCGGGCTCATCTTCATAGCCCCAGGTAACGTTAGTCGCCGAACGATCCCCCTCTAGTAAGGTATCGAATTCATAGACCCAGCTTATCCAGAAATACTTGTATGGATTACCGTCCTCTAGATTGGGTATCTCGATGTGCCATTGTGCCGGAAATTCTACCGGCGGTTCCCCAAACTCCTCGGTGTGCCCTTCTTCGTATTGCCACTCGGGGATATTGTCATCGATTGCTCTATCCCACCCCTCTAAGGGACTGCTTTCTCCGGGATTAGTCGGGTCAGCAAAAATCCAGCCCAATTGCACTTGCGCTTCCTGTGGTTCCTCACCATCAGGCCATTCAAGGTCAGGCAGTGCTCCCGGACCTATCCCTGCGGCCGGGGTTGGGGTCGGCTCTGACTCTTCTTCCTCTCCCGCCACCGCCAGCTTGACCACCGGTTTGATGATAACCTTGGTCGGATCAGCAGGGCTGCGTCCGGCAAATACAATAGAATCCTCAAGCAAAAAGTCGAGGGTGATTTCAATTACACCACCGGGAACCAATGCGAAGCCGCGAACGAATTTCAGCTCACCGCTGGGGAGTTTAGCACTGGCTTCCTTCACTTCCCCATCATAGGTATAACCTACTGTGGCTCCCTTATTTTCATTCATTATCACCCGAATCTGGGTGAAATTAACCGGCTCAGTCAACTCCATTTCCATTTCAGCCAGCGTCATCGTCGTCCCATCTGTCAGCTTGGCAAGATCAATGGCTTTGTCCCCATCTT
>CAYPUO010000547.1:0-3032 GCA_964413775.1 uncultured archaeon | reverse complement strand
GTGTAGCACGTTCAGGTGATGACGTAGGAGGAGAGCGACGTCTCAAGACACAACTCCTGACGGAGATGCAGGGCCTAGCAAGTGATGCAAATGATAGGGTCACTGTGATTGGAGCTACAAACCTGCCATGGGAGATTGATTTCGCTCTGAGATCTCGGTTTGAAAAGAGAATCGAAGTGCCGCTGCCAGACAAGGAAGCTCGCAAACGAATTTTCGAGATTCACATGGAGGAGATTGAGGTCGGTGATGATGTAGACTATGGTGAATTTGCAGACCTATGTGAGGGGTACAGCGGAAGAGACATTAGTATCATCTGTCGAGAGGCGGCGATGGAACCAATTAGAGACCTTCAAGTTAGCGGGAGAATGGAGAGCAAGGAAGAGATCGTTGAACTGAGGCCAGTCATGCGAGAAGATTTCCTAAGGGCTATTGAGAATATCAAACCGGCTACATCCCCTGAAGATCTGATGAAATACACAGACTGGGCGGAGGGTTCCTAAGTCTTGGGAATGAAAGAAAAACCGAGAGAGAAGGGTACTAGAGGAAAGGCTGTATCGAAGTCGGTTGAGAAGGAACAAGAAAAGCAGCACACCGCTGTAAAACAAAAGAGAGTTCACAAGCCGGAAGTCATAGTCAAGGAACAAGCCGAGGAGGAGAAAACTGACGAGCCTGAAACTTCAGCTGCTGTACCCGATGAGAGTCTAGCATCAGAAACGGAAGTCTTGCTGCCTGAATGGGGGACAGCTGAAGAATCAGGTTGGATGTATGGAGTTCCCTCCAGGGATAAAGACAAGACTATGTGGGCAGAAGAATGGGGGGATTTCCTATTAGAATGGGCACAGTCAAGGTCATTGCACATTCTCTCACTGTCTACATTCCTCAAAGAACCGCCATTCAGGGACCTGCGGGGAAAAGTAGATGCTTTCAGGATGATTGGAGATGCACTTGTCGAGAAACAGGTTGCGGATTGGCTAGATAGAGGCCGACGGCAACTCCGGGTGTATTGGCGACCTCTTGAAGAGTGGGCAGACATTATCTATGAGTGGGCAATAAGGACAGGGCATATGCTGCTTGACCTGAAGTCAATTGTAATCCAAGAATCAGGGGAAGATTTCGCGCAGCTTCCTGAGCGTGACATTGAGGTGGCTCTCACGTTCATCGTAGAACGTGGCCTAGCTGTCTGGATAGATAAGAGCAAACATGCAATACGTATTGAACTGTAGTCTTAGACTAGGATGAGTCACTGTATTGCCTAGGGACGTTTCGAACAGACTCGTTATCCGTAGCTCCTCGCGATCTCAGTCCAGGGAAGTAATACCTACCACCTGTACTGAACCTGATGTCTGCCACAGCCATTCCAACATCGACAAGGCTGGTCAGGACCTGACGAGCCTGCTCCTCCGACCATTTGAAGCGGAGCATGAGCTCCTCAACAGATGTGTACCCCTTGAGGGCGGCTAGGTTTACAACCTCTGCCTGATCACCGCGAAGCTCAAGCGGTCTCAATTCAACCACCTTGACTCCACCCCTAAGTGTCTTGATTCCTGGTATGAGACCGTGCTCAGACACGCGATTGACAGCTTCGATGACATCATTATAGCTGACAGACCTGAACTGTGGGACTCGTTTTACAACTTCAACTATTAGTTCGGCCAGACCCATCAGACCCTTTGAAGCGTGGATTGTTGCCACATCTAGGACAGCAAGGCCGAGCTGGTCATAGTACTCATCGAGAGTTAGACCATTCAGTGAAGACTGAGGGCGTCTTTCGAATAAATGAAGCAATAGTGAAGCATCTGGAAAGCACTCAAGTATTCGTTCATTGGTGAGAAAAGCTGCAATGTCCAGTCCCCTCCGCTTCAGCTCGTCCATTTGCATCTTGACTTCATTAAGGAGCGCTTCAGACTCACGATGATAAGAGCCAATTTCAACTGCGCCAAGGTCATACAGTTTCTTCAGTTGGTCCAGTGTGGCAATAGACGCGTATACTTCTGTTTGAATGCTCTCGTACATTTACTGCAACCCTTCATAGCTATAGATAGTACTGACTGGCAAGATACTGGACTCAGATTCTCCTTTAAGAGAGAGTATTATCATGCATACACCTACCAGCTGACTCTCGCGGACCTCAGTACTGGTACAATGTTTCGTTGAAGTGAATCCTTAAATCAAGTCATGTAGAAATATCTCTTGAAGAAAATGTCACGAGGTTTCTATGCACTCCCGAATTGGCCACATATTAGTGTGGACTAGTTTGTGAAACTCTCCTCGTGCCATCTGTTTTTTGTCATGGATTGCCGGGGAGTAGAATCCAGGACTGTATAGGCCTCGATGGAGGAAATGTAAATGTCAGGTCGAGTATCTTCAAAACGAAGACGTAAGGTAAAGCGTGAAATGTTCAAAGATGAGATACGGTGTTGTGTTGATTCCTACGGAGACCTCATCAACAAAACAACCAGAAATACGAGATTCATTAGACAGAACTATAACCGACCGACGCGATATCAGGAGAACCAACCATCCTGGCATACAGAGTAAGACATTAAGCTAGACTCAATGAGTGCCCTCTATGGGCGCTCTTCGTTCTTCTTTTTTCCATTCTACGGAGTAAGCCTATCGCGGTCACGGGGCAAAAGAACAGCTTCTCTGATATTTTCAATCCCAAGGAGCTGCATAGTCAATCGCTCAATCCCAAGGCCTAGCCCACCATGTGGAGGAGCCCCATATTTGAATGGGTCTAGGTAGAAACTGAAAAGATCGGGGTTGAATCCCTTGGCCTTGAAGCGCTCAACCAAAAGGTCGTAGAGGTGAATGCGTTGTCCGCCGGTCGTAATCTCCATTCCTTTGTATGTGAGATCAAAACTCTCTGTCATACCTTCATCAGTAAGACTGGGCATAGTGTAGGCCGGCCTGAGTTCAAGAGGATAGTGCGTCAAGAACACCATGTCTGTCCCAAACTTCTCAGGAAATATCTCTGCAAGTAAGCTCTCGCCTTCGGGGTCGATGTCATCATTGATAGTAAGGTCCTTTCC
>CAYPUO010000546.1:0-3032 GCA_964413775.1 uncultured archaeon | reverse complement strand
CTGCTAACTGATCAGCCAGCTTCTTAGTTTCTGCGACATTACTTGCGAAACCTTCGATTGCTTTCAGTTTCTCTAATATCTCACCAATGTCAAAGGCCATGAATTGTCACCTAACTTAATTGCCCTTCTAGATTATCTCTTTGGTACACATTCTTAACCTTTGTCATGACCTATATACAGAGAACTATGCATCTTACGTAGAGCGCATCATCTAGTTGCTTTTCTTCTCGGATTTGCCTTCTAAGATAGCTCTCCTTATAATCTGAATGAGTCGATCGCGGTATGAAATATCGATGGCCACGAGTTCGTACGTTGGCACGCTTAGTATCTGTCCCACACGTTCTGGAGTTAGGGCTGTGGGTAAGTCCTGCTTGTTCGCAATTCCTATGACCTTGGCATCAGGCACTTCTTCTTTGACCAAGGATACAAGTTTCTTG
This sequence comes from uncultured archaeon, assembly GCA_964413775.1. Classification (GTDB taxonomy): domain Archaea; phylum Asgardarchaeota; class Thorarchaeia; order Thorarchaeales; family Thorarchaeaceae; genus MP5-2226. Next base: position 2,595 of record CAYPUO010000546.1, on the reverse strand, counting down.
CTGCGTAGGACGTTTTCAAGCGTGCTATCTGTGACAATGACCACGACCTGCGCATTGGCTATCATTTTTGCCCATAGAATGCTGAATCTAGACTGTCCTGCAAGATCCCATAAGACAATATTTGCGTTCTCAACTTCCTCAGGTAGCTTTTTGATACTCACTCCAATTGTCGGATCATGGACCAATGGTAGAGTTTCGCCTCTCAGAAGGTGGAGTGTGGTTGTCTTGCCTACACCTGCAAAGCCTAAGATCGCTACCTTCACCATTGTGACTGCAATCTCGTCGACTTTTTCGTCGAAGCCATCCAAAGGCTGATGGTTTCGGGCAAGTTCAACATAGTCTCGCATGAAGATTGCAACCAGCTGTCCTACTTTATCCTCGATCTGGGCACTATCGTCTGCTTTATCAGCAACGAAGACAAATGTAAATTCTCCCCGGACCGCATAGAAGAATCGTGAAATGGCCAAGTTCATGTGCTCAGTCTTGCCTTCGAGATCAACAGTCCCGAGAAAGCTGGTAAGGTTAACCAGAAATTCGATTAGACTGTGCTTTGGCTCACTCTCTGCATACTCTTTCGTGAAGACGATGTTTCCTGTTTTTTCGAGTACGTAGACGCTTCGAATCACCGCTTTTCACTCCAGACTTCGGAGAGCAACTGGTAGTACCTACTGGCCGTTTCACTATTTATATCCTTATCAAACAATTTACGATTTACAACACCAATTGCATATTCAGGCATAAACATCATAATCATTGGATTTGTAATCAATGCCCATAGATTCTCATCCTCAAAGAACGTTGCAATGCGGTGCGATTCAAGAGCCCATAACGAAATCTGGACTACCTTTTCTGGCAATGAAGTTGCCTCCGAGATTTGCTCCACTGACATGGGTTCTGATCTAATCGTATCCATTACAGTATAATGTAGCCTGTCAGCAATGATTGCAGCAATATTCTGCCTGTCCTCAACGATTGGAGAGTTCGGCTCGTCTATTGCAATGGTTGGATTGTAGCCCTTTCCGGATGACGGTGAGAAGAACGATTTGACTGCAGCCATATACTTCTGTGCAAAATCAGTCTGAGTTCCAATTACCTTGGTGAGTGATTCAACTGGAGGCGCCCGATAACAGAATACATCCTTCAAAAAGAAGACTATCTCTCTTGTCTTCCCAACCATCTCGACCTTCACGACATCTGTTCTGATAAGTGGCGCAATGGCCTCTCTAATATTTACGGTATCGCTCTGCACCTGACCCTTCAGCCAAATGGACAACTTGGCAGCGCTCTCGACGCCCTGAGTCTGTAATCTCTCTAAAATCATTGAAGTGATTGGCGTCAAGAACACTTCTGCAAAACTCTGTTCTTCGGTTTGCTTTGGTAATGTGCTGTGATTCTTTAGTATCTCCTCCAGTTCAACTGCTTCTGGATTCCTTGTCTGAAGTTCAAGAATGAGTGTGCTCATTTCTGACACTATCTGGCCTAATGAACTTGCGTCATCCTCTTCAGAAATCTCAAAACAAACCAACCGATTAGGATAGCTCTCGTTCATGAACGATAGGTATCGCCCTTCATCAACTTCTGAGAGCTTCAGGTTTGTTTGATGGTCTTTCTGATGGTTGTACCAAATTGTGTTTAGGATCTTTTCAGTAACTGCAAGACTAGATGGGTACCTCTTTTCAACAATGAACCCATGATATTTTTCGTCAAAGTTGACGATAAACACAGACTCTAGCATTCTTTGCCCCCTTGCGGTTATGATATACTCTACAAATATCTATTCCGTAGATGAATCCATCTTCTCGAAGACGCTGTTTCCAGTATGAACGCGGCGCATTTATTCTACTTTCGGTACTTACCATTGAACAGACTTCGCAGATATAATTTCTGCATTCATAATAGAATCCACTGCGCCTTTTGTCTTGTTTCCCGTTCCGTTTATGACACACGCCCTATTCCTTCTCACCTTACATCCCTAGAAAGGATGAAAAGGGTTCTTTTCATCAAGCTTTAGTGTGGGCAAGAAATGGAACCAGAAGGAAAGCGAGTAATTGTACCTGTTACGGCTACCCGCCCTCTGCACATTGCAGGCGGTCCTCCTATGATTCAAGCCATTCCAGAGGAATATGTACTTGCTGCAAATGCCCTCTTGTTCCTTAATACTAAGAAAGGCGACGACCTCGAATTCATGATGAAGGCATACTTGCCCATCAAGGTTATAGCTCTGTCGAATTCAGAGTGTGCATTTATCGGCATGTTGGGACTTATCTCCAGCCAACTCAGACTTTTCAAGATGCAGAACCCGCAAACACTTGTTGAAAGTCTAGAGAATGAAACCCGCGTTGATCACATTACGAAACTTGCTGCAAAGATGACCGCATCACTAGTTGAAACTGCTTCTGCTAAGCCAAAGTCAATCTCGGGCCTTGTGGGTGGGCATCATGTCCCATCACTTGCGACACTGCTCCAGTGGCCAGCTACCTCAAGAACCGAATCGTACGCATTTGTGCTGCCCTATGTGATGGTCGAAGAGAATGTCAATGCGATTGGCGAGCGCATCCAATCAGGTTTCGAGTACCTTAAGGCATTGCGTGATAC
>CAYPUO010000545.1:0-3034 GCA_964413775.1 uncultured archaeon | reverse complement strand
AATTCGCCCTGCTCGTTCGTAGATAAGACTCAGATCCGTATAGAGATAGCCAGGGTAGCCTCGACGGCCCGGAATCTCTGAACGCGCAGCACTAATCTCTCTAAGGGCTTCAGCATAATTGGTCATATCCGTCAGGATGACCAGTACATGCATATCAGACTCATAGGCAAGATACTCAGCAGCAGTCAGTGCAGCTCTGGGCGTGATTATCCTTTCAATTGCTGGGTCATTCGCAAGATTCAGAAACAGCGTAGTGTGCTCAAGAGCACCAGTCTCCTCAAATGAATTGATGAAATATTGCGATTCGGTGGCCGTAATACCCATTGCCGCAAATACAATAGCGAACTCGCCCTCTTCGCCAGGGATCTTCGCTTGACGAACAATCTGCGCTGCGATTCGATTATGTGGTAGACCTGACCCTGAGAAGATAGGGAGCTTTTGGCCGCGCACAAGTGTATTGAGCCCATCAATAACTGAGAGCCCAGTCTGAATTGGCTGACGAGGGTATTGTCGTGCATAGGGGTTGATAGGAGAGCCGTATATATCCCAATGATCCTCAGCAGTGAGTGGGGGGCCCTTGTCCAATGGATTTCCTGCACCATCAAGTACACGCCCAAGAATCTCAGTAGACACAGGCAGCTTCATCGTTTCACCCGTAAAGCGAGCTGCGGTCAGGTCAGCATCCAGGCCACTTGTCCCTTCAAAGACTTGGATTACAGCCCGACCACGTCCAGTTTCTAGGACTGTTCCAGTCAGTAAATCTCCAGTTGGTGCCCGTATCTTGACAACCTCATTATATGATACATTGTGGGTGTGCTCTATGATTAGCAGAGGGCCGCTGACGTCTGATACCGTCCGATAGACAATTGAAGACTCCCTTGTCATGATGAAAACCGCCAATGAGCAAAGCGCAAATTGTAGGCCGATGATGGAGTCCTGCAGTTTTAAGAGTTGCGAAGAATAATGCTAACACTAAATCCACGGTACGACGTACATGAAGGCGAGAATCGGAGCTAGCATGACGCCACGTACCATGAGAGAGTGACCTCTGGACTTGAGGTCGTTGGAGGTTTGATTGAAGTATAGGATGGCACCCACAAGGATACATACAGCCATGACCACTTCACCAAACATTACCATGAGAGCGACCAGCTGGCTCTCGTAGACGCCAAATAGACCATACCACGTTGCGGTAGCACTCTCAAGAGTCAGGGGACCCATTCCTGCCAGCTTTGCTAAGACATTGGTAACTGTTGGACCGAGGAAGAACAGCAACACCCCAAATCCCACTAGATGCTTTGCCGTACCGTCGCTGAGGCCGGTTGCAAACACCATAAAGCCCAGTAGGACGAGAAGGATATAGCCATCGACCGCGATTGCGTAGAGGACATTGAGGACGTTTTTCATTGCGTTTAGCCATACCTCGCTTGGATTGAAGTCAAAAGGTAACTGCAGCAGAAGAATAGCAACAATCTCAGGAATCACGTATCCTCACAAAAAGTAGTAAGCAGACAGCAATTTAACCGCCACTCAATTAAGCTCGTTCTGGAGTTTCTTGAAATCGTCACGCATCACATTCATTGTTGCCGGGAACCTGAGGGCCGCAGCCGGATGGTAAGTCATGAAATATGTACGTCCATTAGCTTCATGAAATCGTCCATGTGCCTCGCTCATTCTCCACGGACCAATAACAGACGATACCGCAACACCACCAAGAAGGACAATGACCCGGGGACGTATCACCTCAATCTGTCTGTCAAGGTATGAGATACATGCATTGACCTCCGCCCGCCTAGGGGTCCTGTTTCCGGGCGGCCTGGACTTCAACACAGATGTAATGAAGACATCTTCACGGCGTAGACCAATCTCTTGGATCAGTTTTGTGAGCAGTTCCCCAGACCGTCCTACAAACGGGCGGCCAGTCCTATCCTCAACAGCTCCTGGAGCCTCACCGATGAACATGACTGTAGCGTTGGCCGGACCCTCCCCTGGAACAGCATTTGTCCTTGTCTTGTAGAGCTCACATTTAGTACATGATGCAATCTCATCATGAATCTGTTGCAGGGCTGTTTCTCGGTCCATCTCATCACACTGCTGTCAGCTGAGCATAAAAACCACATCGGTCTGACGAATATCTCTATGTGGTTGTGGTGACCACGCCGCTCTCTGCCATCTCTTTGGATAGGGCCTCGAACTCTGCATCCATCTTCTTCTCAATTGCATCCATTGTGTTGTCATAGCTGTCCCAAGGTGCAATCTTCATCCTAGCAATATTGTCCAGACAGCTGAACTCAAGAATTCGTCGGACACTTACACCAGTGTCAACAGCTTTAGCCATCTTCCTAGCGAAGTTGATAATGATGCGCAGCATGCGATAGGTCTTCTTTACTGGTGAGTAGGTATCAACCTCATGCAATGCACTTTGGGTGAGGAAATCCTCTTTAATCATCCGTGCAGCTTCTAGAGTGGCCCGTTCGGACTCAGGGAGTGCATCTGGACCTACTAGCTGGACAATCTCTCTAAGCTCCTGGTCCTTCTGCAGAAGGGCCATTGCCTCTCTCACAACATCCGGCCAATCCTCACCGAGGTTTGACTTGTGCCATTTCTCCAGATTAGTGAGATATAGCGAATAGCTAGTCAGGGCATTGATAGCAGGGAAAAACCTCCTAGCTGCCAAGTCCTTGTCAAGTGCCCAAAAGACCTTGACAATCCGCAAGGTAGCTTGGGTTACGGGCTCAGAGAAGTCACCGCCGGGAGGCGACACTGCTCCACAGATTGTAATGGAGCCAACTCTACCCTCGTTGCCAAGTGCCTTCACTCGGCCCCCTCGCTCATAGAACTGTGCAAGCCGTGAGCCAAGATATGCCGGATAACCCTCTTCTGAGGGGAGTTGACCAAGACGCCCAGAGATCTCTCTAAGAGCCTCGGCCCAACGCGATGTTGAGTCGGCCATGAGCGCGACATCAAAACCTTGATCTCTGAAATACTCAGCCAGTGTCACTGCAACGTATATGGACGCTTCACGGGCTGCAAC
>CAYPUO010000544.1:0-3035 GCA_964413775.1 uncultured archaeon | reverse complement strand
ATGATATTCAATACGTCGACAAACCTTCCAGTTGAGGAACTCGTATCGAAGCCCACCATCATTGAGTTCCAGCATGTTGGTGAGCCCGACTTTGTGGCATTCCTTGTCAGCCTCCTCCTCGTTCGCATCTATGAGCATCTCATCTCCCTCGGTCCCTCTGATGACCTCAGGTTCCTCCTTGTCATTGATGAGGCACACAGGCTCCTTGAGGAGCTCCCGAAGACGCTCGATATGAGCGAGCACGCTGTTGCCCGCAGGCAAGCCATCGACCAGCTGGTCAACCTGCTTGCCGAGGCCCGCTCGTATGGTCTTGGCGTAATCATTGCAGACCAGAGCCCATCCCGGCTCTCACGCGACGCCCTGAAGAACTGCTCCACGCGCATCCTCCACCGCATGATCAGCGAGGAGGACCTGAAGTTGATGGGCACCGAGGTCGGCTGCACACCCGCACAGGTCGAGCATATTGCAGTCATGGAGGATGGCGAGGCTGTCATCAGGTCGCCCAAGAGCCATGTCCCGACCAAGGTGAAGATACACTACGACCCCGACTTCTATCCAGAGATGAACCGCTACTGGACTGATGAGGACATCCGTGAGCGCATGCGCCCCTTCTATCAGGCACACCGTGACTATGCGAAACGTCCTGAGATTCCTATAGCCGTCCCAAAGTCCAGTCATTTCACACCCGACGCAATCATCCAGACCCAGACTTTCAGGGACCTGTACTATGAGGCAATTGAGGCCGCTCAGCAGGGTCCTGACGACTGTTCAGTTGAACGACTCTTCGTTCTATTTGCTCTTGAGGCCACCAACCGGCAGGAAGATGTAGAAGATACAGCGCTCGCTCTACTACGAGAGGCATCTGATATCTACGGCCCGCCGCCGGCCTCGGTCGATACTCGCACGATACGAAGAGTCATTGAAGAAGTACTACATGACGAGGGCTCTGGAGGAGGGGGTCGTGCCAGTTAGTTTCAAGCCTGATGACTCTCGGGAGCGCAAGAAAGAGGCTCAAGAGCCCAAGATGCCAAAGACCGTGGACGAACAGGTCAAAGAGATTGCCGACAAGTATTATGCAGAGCAGAAGAAGCGCAAGCATGTAGACAACTGGGGACAGCCGCTACACAAGCTGGACGAGGCGAAGATCCGCAGAGAGCTAGAGAAGGCCAGGCAGGAGGCGCGGACCAAGTTCGGCGAGGAGAACGGCAAGAGTATTCGAGGCCGACTATCCGATGCTATGGGAAGACCTGCATCGTCCGAGCGCCAAACGGACGCAAAGAGCTCAAATGAAAGAGGCGAGTCAAAGGGGAATAGAGAAAATCCATCGGAACGGGAAAGAAAGACAACTCCTTCTCACAGTGAGTCACAGGACAACCGTGGGAGGGCGTCTCATGATGCGGATTCGGATACGAGACTGCCATCCCAATCCGACGCTAGGTGGGAAAAGACTGCCAGGAAAACTGCTGACGGATACAGAGATGAACATGGTACCAAGAAGCCTCGCGATGAGGATAGGAAATCCTCACTCAAGGAGCGGTTTACATCTCTCGTGAGAGTGACTGCCGATAATGCAACGGAGCAACATGCGAAGAACCAAGGCGAGATGTTTCCTGAAGGGAAAGAGGAATCCAAGAAAGATTATAGAAAAGAAGCAGGAATGGAACCTGATGTCAAGGACGTTCATAAGGACGCCAAGCCTCTTGGTACACAAGAATCCACAGGAAGGCTTGGTCCAAAGAATAACCTCCGGTATGGTGAAGTGAACGGTGAGCAGGTCAAGACCCCTGAGCGGCTGAAGGAGCTGCTCGATGGCGAATACGAGGGGATCAAGAGTCGGAAGGACTTCCCCAAGTTGCAGGAGGAGGCTCTGGCCCACATGGAGATGGTGAAGCAATATGAAGGAATGGAGAGGATTACGTTTGGTGAAACCTCTAGGATTGCTAAGGAATTGGGTCGCAATCCTGAAACTGTGAGGCAATGGACGAAGGGTGAGAATGCTGGGCTTTACAGATTCATGGAGTATGCCACTCCCAAATCCGAAGCAGCTGAGAAAGTCCGACAATTGCTTGAGGCGAATAATGGTGTGAGGAGTCCGGAGGATGTCCGCGCACGCTATGACAACTACTACTTCGGAGAGGCTGAACGAGCCGCCAAGTTCTTCCCCCGCGAGGAGGAGAAGATGAAGAAGTATTTTGAGCTTCTTGAGCGATATAGCAAAGGTGGGATTCATCTTGATATCGCAAAGGAGGTTGGATTGTCTGACTCGGGAGCACGAGCGTATCTAGAGGGTGCTAAACCATGGCAGGTTAGTATTGCTAGTCAGATTCCTGTTGAAACTCCACGAGAGGGTTACAAGTGGCTTCCAAAGATAGGAGGCATAAATGCGGTTCGCAGTGACTGGATAGAGGTTCCGGAGAAGGTCACTGATTGGAAACAGGTCAAAGAATTGCTTGAGAAGACGAACACACTCAATAATGAGGATATGAGGAGATGGGCAGAGAAATTTGAACCTTGGTCAAAAGAGGAGAGTTTCATGTATCTTCTAGGAGCATATGTTTCTGATTCTAGGGTTCCGTCATCAAGTACTACATCTATCGCTTTTGGTATGAATCTCAGCAAAGCATATGCTTGGAGCAAGGATTTTGGAGAAGCTTGTTGTTATTGTCTGGGTAAAATCGGAATTAAGGCACATCGAGTATCCGATAAAGATGCCTTCACGAGCAGGATAGAAACTCCTTATGGCTTGAGGGAAATCAAGGGCAAATCACAATATGATTGGATGAGTGAAACCTCTCCACTCATCAGATGGATGCGAAATTCTTGCTTGGGATATGACGATACCGCAAAGACCTACCAAAAAGTAGGTGCGAAATGGGTGTTGACGGCACCAGATAATCTTAGAAGAGGATTCCTGCAGGGATTCTCAGACGGAGATGGCGGTGTTTCTACCCGGGGCTACTATTTCTCAATTTCCACTCATTCCGACCATCAATTCGTATAGGATCTTCTGAATATCTTTGGAGTCGATACTTACC
>CAYPUO010000543.1:0-3035 GCA_964413775.1 uncultured archaeon | reverse complement strand
TCTGTGTCCTCTGGAAATCTGTTCAGCGCTATCACGGCTGGAACACCGAAGTTGTTCAGGTTCTCCATGTGCTTTTCAAGATTAGGAAAGCCAGCCTTGAGGTCGTCTGAACCATGATACTTGAGGGCTCGGATTGTGGTTATCACCATAACTGCATCCACATCAAAATCGCCAATTCGCGTTACGATGTTCAGGAACTTTTCTGCCCCCAAGTCGGCACCAAAGCCAGCTTCAACCACCACATAATCGAATAGCCTGAGAGCCAAGTCAATGGCTATGATAGAGTTTGTCCCGTGTGCAATGTTCGCAAATGGACCTGCATGAATAATCGCAGGAGTCCCCTCGCTGGTCTGGACAAGGTTTGGTTTTAGTGCATCCCTGAGGAGTACCGCCATGGCACCCTCAGCCTTCAAGTCGCGTGCATACATTTCTTTGAGTGTGTTCGTTCGCGCAACAAGAATGTCCCCTAGCCGCTTCTTCAGGTCCTTGTAGTCCTTGGCCAGCCCAAGAATCGCCATAATCTCAGACGCGGCGGTTATTACGAAGTAATCCTCACGCGGAAAGCCATCAAACCGGCCTCCCAGACCGACAATGACCTTGCGGAGTGCGCGGTCGTTCATGTCCATTGTCCGGGGCCAATAGATGCGTCTAACATCGATCTCAGGGTCCTGCTCGTGCTGAATGTGATTATCGATCATCGCAGATAGTAGGTTATGCGCTGATGTCACAGCTGGAAAGTCTGAAGTAAATAGAAGATTGATTTGCTCAAAGGGCTCGACTTTCGACTTGCCTCCTCCAGCAGCACCACCCTTTATGCCAAAGACAGGCCCAAGAGAGGGCTGTCTCAGAGTCACTACAGCATTATGACCTAGTGCATTGAGCGCCATTGATAGGCCTATTGAGTTGGTTGTCTTTCCCTCACCGGCCGGCGTAGGAGTGGTAGCGGTTACAAGAATCAGCCTCCCCTTTCTCGGGCCCAGTGTCTTCCTGATGCCCAGATGGATTTTCGCCATGTAGTTTCCGTACAACTCCAAATACTCTTCAGGTATCCCTGCTCTTCTTGCTATGTCTTTAATCGGGATCATCCAAACTCACCTAAATAATTGACATCTGCTACTCTTTTGGAATATCTACTCATTGATAAGCTCAGCTTTATGCCCAGTATCTGGCAGGCTCGCAGGTCCATTTTCTCTCAGACATGGCATCTGCAGATGTGCCTTAACTCAACGCATAGGCCATACAATCGAGGAGGAATTCCAAAAGAAAATAAGATAGGAACACACTGAGAACATTAGGTTGATTTCAATGAACACGATGCCACTTGATGCTCTACCTGACGCATTGCCAGATGCGATAGATGAAGAGAAACACGTTATCTGTACGTACTATGCTAGACTTCCCCCGTTTATGAATGCGCGAGAGGTTGCATGTGCTGCTGCTGTGGAGCAGAGCACGGGGACATGGACACTGGTGCCAGGCGAGACTCCAGAGGTGCGGAGACGGCACGTCGCAAAGGTGATTGGTGTCTACGAGGTTCCTCAGTACGAATACAGTCTTCCTAGTGACCTTGAGAGAAGACAGTATATCCTTCAAGTGGCCTTCCCATGGAAGAATTTTGGACAACAGATCCCCATGCTGCTTACGACTGTCATTGGAAACATATCTCTCGGACCTATCAAGTGCCTAGATATGAGATTCCCCAAGAGCTGGCTAAAGGGATTCAAGGGACCGAAGTTTGGGATAAACGGGCTCAGGAAACTGCTGGGAGTGAAGAAACGCCCTCTCCTCAACAACATGGTCAAGCCTTGTGTCTACACTTCGGCGAAGATGGGTGCAGATCTGGCCTACAAAGCTGCGGCTGGTGGCGCGGACATCATCAAAGATGACGAGCTTCTCTCGAACGCGAGTTTCAATACTCTTGAAGAGCGGATCCCGTTGTTCATGGAGGCTCTAGACAAAGCTGACTCAGAGAAAAACGAAAAGACACTCTACACAGTAAACATCACAGATAGCGTCCCAAAGATCTTTGAAAATGCTGAGCGAGCGCTTGAGTTAGGTGCAAATGGGCTCATGGTGAACTTCCTTGCTGTTGGCTACTCTGCATTTCGACATGTGTGTGAAGACCCGTCGCTTAAGGTACCAGTCCTTGCACATATGGACGTTACAGGTGCCATGTCCTACGCTCCAGATATCGGAATAGCAACCAATCTTGTCATTGCCAAGCTCCCCAGAATCTGCGGTTCAGACATTACAGTGTTTCCTGCGCCCTATGGTAAAGCGCCAATGATCAAGGAGCGTTTCCTTCTCATGGCACATAATATGATCATGCCCTTGCACAACATCGGACAGACGGCACCCATGCCTAGCGGGGGGATAAGTCCGGGCCATGTTGAGGAAGTCATGGACGACCTTGGCCCCGACATCGTAATCGGGACAGGCGCGGGAATCCATGCACATCCAGATGGACCTCGTGCAGGTGCCATTGCGTTCAGACAGGCAATTGACGCAAAGATGCAAGGAATCCCTGTCAGTAGGTATGCGAAGGAAGAGGGACATGATGAACTAAAGAAGGCAATGGATGCGTGGGGCTCGAAGAAGACCGGATTTGACCTCTAGTCGGCTCAGTCAGTCGGGAACTGATGCTGTTAGGGGGTGATGGGATTTCCCGAGGACAGGGTCCTGCAATGGCTGCTTGAAAGCTCCAATCCTAGCATTAGGTACTGGACGCTACAGGACATCCTCGGTAGGGCACCAACAGACCCGGAGGTACTGTCTGCACAGGATGACATCATGAGCTCGTCCTGCGTCACCAAGATGATTGGTGCCATGGACGCAGGTGGCTACTGGGGGAAAGAGAACGATATCTACAATCCAAAATATACCGCCACTACCCATAACCTGCTTATTCTAGCAGAAGTAGGCGCAAGGCCTAGCGATAGGATACGCAAATCAATCGAGCATGTTTTCAGGTTCCAGCTGAATTCTGGACACTTCTCGATGCACCGGCCTAAGACAGAACGAGGCTACAATAGCAC
>CAYPUO010000542.1:0-3037 GCA_964413775.1 uncultured archaeon | reverse complement strand
TCTACGATATCATCCGTATCAAATGTCCGGCAAAATGATTCGAATTCAAACTTCAGATGCTTCTCAAACGGCAGACTCCATCTCTTGCTGAGGGTCTGATTTGCCAGCCTGATTGCAGTTTCACCTTTGCTTGCAATCTTCGTTGCAAGACCAACAGCTCCAGCTCTGAGTAATTCAACAGATTCGAAGACTCTGTTAACGAGACCTATCTTTTGAGCCTCCTCAGCATTGATCAATTCCCCAGTCAGTATCATTTCCTTAGCAATCCCAAGTCCGACCAATCTTGAGAGCCTGACTATTCCTCCATTCCCTGGAATTGTCCCCAGATTAATCTCGGGAAGTCCAAAGCGTGCATTTGCAGATGCATAACGAATATCACATGCGAGAGCAAGTTCACATCCACCTCCGAGAGCATATCCGTTTACAGCTGCAATGGTTGGTTTGTCCATTGATTCTACATATCTGGCTACAGCTCGACTAGGATTTGCCACAGACTTGATGGTTTCGGAGTTGCGACCAACAAACTCAGTTACGTCGGCACCGGAAATGAATGCCTTCTCTCCCCAGCCAGTGAGAATGACTACCCTTATAGAGGGATCGTCATCCGCTCGTTTGAACATCTGCAGGAGCTTATTCTTCACTTCGATATTCAATGCATTGTATCTGTCGGGACGATTAACAGTAATCGTGGCAATAGCGTCTTTCGCATCATAGAGTACATTTTCTGTCATGGTTCTCCCACCTGATTTACTTCAGCATCTTAGGGAGGTTATAACACTCCCCAAAATCTTTGCGCAGCTTCTCCAGTTCTTCTCGGACAACATCATTCCCAAGACGATTTATCGTTTCAAACGGTCCCTCCTTGTAGTTAGAACCCAGCCTCATAGCTTTGTCTATATCTTCCTTCGATGCTATCCCGGTTTCATATTCAATCATTGCTTCCCTGAGGTACGGCATGATGACACGAGTGACTATCCAGCTCGGGTCTGCTCCTTTTGGTTCTTCTAGGGCATGCTGTTGGCCATCATATGAATAGAATCCCTTACCCGCTTTTCTCCCAATCCTACCCTCCTCAACATATTTCCGAAGTGTGGCTGGGAGCTCGAAGCAAGGCCCAAGTTCCCGATGAAGAGTGCTCATAGTTCCAAACGAGATGTCCAGGCCAACGAAGTCAGTCAGCTCTAGCGAACCCATTGGTGTATGAAACTGCTCTTTCATAGCTGTGTCGATCTCATCCGCTGATGCCAAACCCTGCTCGTAGATTAGTATTGCAGCTCTGAGAGCCTGCATGCGCAGTCTGTTCACAATGAATCCCGGACTGTCTTTCGCTTTCACAGTTGTCTTGCCTTGCTTTGCACCGACCTCAATAGCTGTCCGAATTGTGTCGTCATCTGTTGCGCGGCCAATAACCACTTCAAGAAGTTTCATCGCGGGGACAGGAGAGAAATAGTGCATACCAATTACTTTCTCTGGCCTGTCTGTTGTTTTGCCGAGCTCTGTTATACTGAGGGATGATGTATTGGACGCGAGAACCGTATATGGACCTACTACCCTATTCAATTCCCTAAACACCTGCTTCTTCACGTCCATGTTTTCGAAAACTGCTTCAATTACCAGGTCTGCATTATTGACTGCTTCTTTCATCTCAGTAGTAGTCCGCATTCGCCCTAGCAGTTTATCAACATTTGGCGAAGTTATCTTTCCTCGGGTAATGCCTGACTCAACATACGAATGGATTCTGTCGACTCCCCGTTTAACGGCATCATCATCCAAATCCATCAGGACAACCTCATACCCCGCTGCAGCGGAAACATATGAAATACCAGAACCCATTAGTCCTGCTCCCACAACACATATGTTCTTGACTTCCATGTTCCTACTCTCCATTCTTGAATGCTAGTCTTTCGTAGACTTTCCCCCAACGCTCTTCATACATGAGAGCCTCAAGAGGTGAACTGCTGGGTCCCAAATGGCGCTTGCTAACCGGAACCCCAATGCAAAATGCTGAAAGAGGTCGCCAAATGGGCGGGATCCCTGGTCGGTCAAGTGTCAGTTGTGCGTGACGTGGGTCTGAAAAAGGGAGCGCTTCATACCCACATCCGTACCCCATCGCACCCGCAACCAGCCACGTGTTGAATGTCTTCATCTCTGCATCATCTCTAATGAATGACTAGTCTGACCGTCAGCATATTCTCAGGACTTGGAGAATGCCTCGCATCCTGCAGGATCAACTTAAAATGCTCATCTGGAATTCTAGCACCTGTGGATTCGCGAATTGATCGACACGACCTAATGTAATATACAACCTTCATCCCATCTTGAATCCTAGTATCGTCTTGGGATGTACTAACGTGTTCAACAGATGATTTGGACTCTGGCTTCATTCCCTAGCCTCATGAACGAATGCAAATGTCATAGTCATGAGTGAGAGCCGGCAATATAATCTTCGGTGGCATCAGAACATGTAATGCTTGCCTGCTGTTCCGACGGAACCGTTCGCGATTAGTATTCTATATTTAGTCTCTTAGAGAGTTTTTCGAGCATATCCTGGACCATTGCTGGAAGATCATAGTCCGGCTTCCAGCCCCACTCTTTTTGTGCATCGCTATCATCGATAGATCCTGGCCACGACTCCGCAATCTGTTGTCGAAAGTCGGGCTCATAGCTGATCTCGAACTCAGGGATGTGTTTCTTAATCTCAGCCGCGATCTCCTCCGGGGCAAAGCTCATGGCAGTTATGTTGAAGCTCCGCTGCTTCAGCTTGCCTGCGTCCGCCCCGATCAGATCCATGGTGCACTTGATGCAGTCAGGCATATACATCATAGGCAAATATGTGCCCTTATCCAAGAATGAGGTATACTTTTTATGCTTGAGCGCTTCGTAGAAGATGTCGACCGCGTAATCTGTTGTCCCCCCGCTCGGCAGTGCTTCAGAGCTAATGATACCAGGATACCTGAGTGAGCGAAAATCTACTCCGTACCGCTTTGCATAGTACTCGCCCCAGAGTTCGATGAAGACCTTTGAAACACCATAGGCC
>CAYPUO010000541.1:0-3046 GCA_964413775.1 uncultured archaeon | reverse complement strand
GGTTAGCCGAGCACATGTTCCTTATGGCAATACACAATTCCAGCAAACGGAAGACCTACTTCACGGGCGCCTTCCCATCAGGTTGCGGAAAGACCAGCACGTCTATGGTCAGAGGCGAAACTATCGTTGGTGATGACCTCACATATCTGCGCAAGATTGATGGCAAGATTCGCGGTGTGAATGTTGAGAAGGGTATCTTTGGCATAATTCGTTCAGTCACTCAGAAGGATGATCCGGTGATATGGGATGCATTGCACTCCACACGCCCTGCAATCTTTTCTAATGTCCTCGTTACAGAGGATGCTGAGCCGAGGTGGCTTGACGATGGTGAACCAGCTCCAACTGCTGGAATCAATCACTCAGGCGAGTGGTTCAGAGGCAAGGTTGACCGTGACGGCAATGAGATTCCCTTCGCCAACAAGAATGCAAGATACACTGTTGGACTGGAAGGCTTAAGCAACCTTGACGACGCCCTTGACGATCTTCGAGGAGTTGAGATTGGCGGCATTATATATGGTGGCCGGGATTCAGACACATGGGTACCGGTACAACAGGCTCTCGATTGGAAGCACGGCGTAATCACATTTGCTGCTAGTCTCGAATCCGAGACCACTGCTGCGACATTGGGACCCAGCGGTGTCCGGGCATTCCAGCCTTTTTCCAACTTGGATTTCACGTCGATTTCTCTTGGCAAGTACATTAGAAACCACCTTGACTTTGTACTGGACCTGAAAGAAGTCCCCGAGATATTTGCAGTGAACTACTTCATAAAGGACAAGAACGGGAAATACATCACGGATAAGTCCGACAAACAAGTCTGGCTGAAATGGATGGAGCTCCGAGTTCATGGTGATATTGGTGCCGTGCCTACGCCCGTATCATACATACCTCGATACGAAGATCTGCAGAATCTATTCGGGGGATGCATTGACAAGGAGTACACACGTGAAGAGTATAGTAAGCAGTTCGAAATCCGTGTCCCTGAGCTTCTTGCAAAAATCGAGCGAATTGAAACAATATATCGGGAAACTGTGCCCGACACTCCAGAGCGCCTATTCGAGGTTCTGGAAGACCAACGATTGAAACTACTTCAGCTGCGTGACCAAGAAGGCGACTGTGTTGCTCCAGATGCATTCACCTGATATCACGAGCTCTCTCCAAATACAATACAGAAAGGTATTCACATGCAACAGAAAAGCTCTCGAAAACATGGGGGGTAATTCAATTGTGTAATTATGAACAGAACTAACTGATGATGTTTGCTTCGTTTCCATATGAAACATTAATAAGCGAGTTAGCTTTCCTATGGACTTGTGAATAGTTACAATTTGTAGCCTAAGTAACATTTCGTAATTATTATCATATTTCAACCATCTGTCCTGAATATTATTCAGAATGTTGTGTTTCGCTGATGTGTGGATAATAATTGAAACTTAGCTGTTTTTGCCTGAAAGCCGAAAAACACTACTTTCCCTGATTCTGTCGCTATATGGACATTAGTTCGCTAAAAGGGTTCCATTTTGTTACAAATCTGCTAATATATGTTCGAAATGTAACTCTGAAGCTTTATTTTACCCTTGGGCCCCGATAGAATGAATAATTGACAGTGCTTTCGATGGTCGTTGGATGCACCAATGTCCGGAAGAGCGCATAGAATTGCCGTTTTCATAGCTCGGTGGTAGAACGATGACACCAGAAGGACACAATGAGGTTAACCTATCGCATTTCCTTCAGGTTGAGGTCTATCCTATACTACATCTGTCCATTGAGTGCTCAAACCTCGACCTTACTGTCTACAACCCAGATTATTCAACAGATTCAAGCTTTAGGAGTGAGTTCCATGGCTAATGACATACCTATACAGAAAGCAGCAGATGTACCTGACGATCAGGTGCCTAGCGCTCTTGTTATCGGTGGCGGTGTGGCAGGGATGCAAGCAGCTCTTGATATCGCCAATCAGGGGTTCAAGGTCCATCTAGTGGAGAAGACGCCAAGTATTGGGGGGCGTATGGCTGCAATTGACAAGACGTTCCCAACTCTTGATTGCTCCGCATGTATCCTTACACCACGACTGAGCGAGGTAGCGCGACACCCGAATATTGACCTACTAACATATTCAGAGGTCAAGAGAGTAACTGGAAGGGCTGGTAACTTTCATGTCGAAGTACTACGGAAGCCAAGATACATCCTTGAGGACAAGTGCGCTGGTTGTGGCGAATGCGTGTCTGTCTGCCCCATAGAAACTGCCAATGAGTTCGACCAGGGAATTGGATTCAGAAAGGCTACGTATATACCATTCCCGCAAGCAACACCTAGTGTCTATACAATCGATAAGAGAGATCATCCGGCTTGCAGGACGAATTGCCCGGCACATGTTAATGCCCAGGCGTTTGTCACGCTACTCAATCAGGGTCGATACAATGATGCAATAAAGATTGTCCGCAACTCGATTCCATTCCCTGGAACTCTTGGACGAGTGTGTGTTAGCTGGTGTGAAGGGCAATGTCAACGTGGCGAGTATGATGAGAGCATCAGCATTCGCAACCTTCACCGTTTTCTTGCAGACTACGAGCGAGAGCACGGCACTCGACTGGCTGTTGAAGCAAACATCGAGAAGCCAGAGCGGGTAGCTGTGGTCGGGGCGGGTCCCGCAGGGATATCCTGTGCTTATCAGCTCGCTCGACTTGGATATCCTGTTACTGTCTTCGAGAAGAGAGCGGAGGAGGGAGGTCTCATGAGATGGGCCATCCCTGAATATCGGCTGCCACGTGATATCCTCGGAGATGAGATTCAATGGGTTGCAGAACACGGTGTAGACTTTGTCTGCGACAGAGATGTCGCCTCAACTGATGACCTAATGAAAGAGGGCTACAAGGCCGTGTTCGTTGCCACAGGTGCAAGCAAGAGCAACCAACTCAAGATTCGGGGTGAAGATGCAAAGGGCGTTGTCAATGCTATTGAATTCCTTGATGAGGTAGCGAGCGGAACGCGACGGACCATAGGTGATAGAGTTGTTGTCATCGGAGGGGGCGATGCCGCTGTTGAC
>CAYPUO010000540.1:0-3052 GCA_964413775.1 uncultured archaeon | reverse complement strand
GGACAGATTGTTGAAACAACGTTGTTTCAACAATCTGTCCCGCCTGCGAAATGAATCTGACTCACGCAGTCTATGAGGCTGATGAGGCAATTCGCGTGTTGGACATTGCTGAACTCCTGGCAGTATCTGCTGGCATTGTGGACTCAGAAATTCTTGACCCCTACTACATTCCAGAGGACTGAGGCGCTCTCAGCTCAGGAGTCTATTGCCTGAGGCAACGATAAGAGTATCCAAAGGCTAACCAGATTCAAGCATATGTCCCGGGTGCAATCATCCGCCCACAGCTGCAATCATAAAGACGATGAGGTCTCCCTCTGACACAGGTGTCTTGAGCCCCTGTTTCGATACCATATTTGCACCGTTCACCAAGACGATAGTCTCTTTCCGAAGCTTCTGATTATCACCTTCGTCTAGAAACACGTCAAAACGCTCTTTGAAGGTGGAGCGAAGCTCATTTGTGAGGTCCTGAACTGTGCTATTCTCTGTGGTCTGAAAGGAGAACATCTCATGTTCATTGTATTTTCTTCCCTTCGCCATGAGCTTCACATACACTTGTGCCATTGAAATCACCTGTTCACACTACTAAAGTCACAGCCGAGATATTAAATTGACGAAAGCTCCTATATAATAGGCGCTTAAGAAAAATATATACGATGATTTGAGGTGACAAGGCTCCCACCAAAGCACTTTAATCACCCACTCCAACATGGAAAACAAGAGGAATGCTGATCAAATTGACTGTAGTTGACAAAGAAGAACAACGGTTGACTCTCAAGAAGTGGCTGTCTCGGTATGCAAGGCACAAGGCTGTGCATTATACTGACATTGCAGAAGAACTTGGGCGCGATCCCGCATCCGTGTCAGCATCGCTCTCCATTGAAAGAAAACAGGCAATTCGTGATGAGCGACCTGCGTATTTTGTTAGAAAGGGACCAGGGCTCTATCAGTATAACGACCTCTGTGAGGGGGCCATAGATGAAGAGTCTATCAAAGAGGTGAGGAAGAGGGCTCAGGAGTTCAACATGGTCACTAGAAGCAAGCTCAATATGGCTATTGCCGAGCTAAGTCTAGAGGCATTCAAGAAACTGGCACTAATCATTCTCACTAACGTGAGGGCAAGAGTGGGGAAGGACCACGAATTGGTGCGGGAGAAAGATCGCTATAACAATACGATCATCATGGTGGCATCGTGGTTTGATGACGGCGCACGCGCTCCAGTTGTCTTTCATGTCAAGAAATGCAAGCTTGATGAGGAAATCACTAAAGAGACAATCCTCGAGATTCGTGGAGCACTGCCTAAGTATGGAGCGAATCAAGGCGTTCTAATCTCGAATGGCATAGTCAATGATGAAGGGCGCGAAGAGGCATTGGTTCCCGATGTGTCAACAACTCCCGTTCACATAATGGATAAAGAGATTATTCTGCACATCCTTACAGAGAGCAAGACGGGCATACGTACAGTTCCAGTGGATGTGTTCCTCATTGATGATGAGTTCTTTGAGCTGTTGGAACCCGCAGCATTGGACGCTCTTGAATCTTGAGAATGTCTTTGCACCATTAATAGAATACGCCGATTGAGAGTTCGGCGATGACCGAATAGATGTGAGTTTAAAACTCTTTAACATTAGTTTGAGAAATGACTGTTTTCATTTCTAATAAGGTTTTAATAGCAGGAAAGCTTCCTACATTGTTATCACTGGTGAAATATAATCACTGTGAGAGAGAAAACGCAAAGGAGAATCCCGAAATAAAATGAGCGACGATCAGCTCCTATTCGTAAGGGAAAGCTCCGGCCTAGTTAAAGAAGTAGGTCCGTGGTTCGCGCTATTGCTCCCAATAGCACTGACCGTAGGTCCGTACTTCCACTTCGTGGGACCGCAGATTAGCACCTGGTTCCCAGGTGCCCAACTTACCGCTGTCTTTGCAGTAGGTACATTTGCCATCCTCTTTGAAGGCATCGGTACGATGGTTCTAATGCTTGCGATGCCTAGGTCAGGAGCCTCATACCACTTCGTTGGCAGAGGGTTGAGTCCAATATTCGGAGTAATGGAAGGTTGGAGAAGTGTAATCACAAACCCAGTATTCCGTGGCTCCGCAAGCTTCTTCTCAGCGAAGGTCACAGGTGGTGGTCTTGTTGCGATTGGTATCATCAGCGGCAATCAAGCTATTCTTGACTTCGGTAACGAACTCTCGACCAATATCGTAGTGTTAGTTGTCCTAGCTCTGATTCTGACTTTCATAGTCTTCATATTCAGCTATTTGAGTGTCAGAGTACTTGGATGGTTTGTTGTTGTCCTCGGGTTAATAGTCATAGCACTGCTCGTGATATCTGATGGTATCCTTCTTGCAACGCCACTTACACAGGCCCGTTGGGACGCCATATTTGCTGGCACTGGGCATACATATGCAGACTTGGTTTCAGGGTCGTATATCGGTAATATTGCCGATTACACGACGCTTAACTGGGCTGCTGTTGGCGCAGCACTTACAACCGCAGTAGGTATTATGTGGCCCTATCTGATTATGCCAGTTGCAGGTGAGGTATCTCAGCCAAGCAGGAACATTCCGTTGAGCTGCATTGGTGGTGTCATCGGCATTGGTGTCCTCTTCATGCTGTCAGCTATCGCTGTTGATACCAGCTTGGGCACACTTCTATACTGGAACAACAGCTCTACAAATGGTATCTTCCCCGGATTTGGTAACTTCGCTGCGATTGCCCTAGGTCCCTCTGGTGCAGCCCTTGGTGCTGTCCTCGTGATGCAGCCTATTTTGGCCAACACGCTAGATGCGCCAAGCAACGCGCTCTGGGTGACGCGTCCATTCCATGCAATGGCTATGGACAGGATGTGTCCGGAGGCAATGGCTGAGATCCATCCGAAGTACCATGTCCCACACAACTCGCTATACTTCTGGCTCATTGTTCAGATAGTCATCATCTTGATGGCGGTCTGGTATGATGTGTCAATAGCGATCGGAGTGGCATTCACGTACACCTTCATACGCTGGCAATTCTCGCTGGCTGAAGTTGCGTTGCCATACTACAGACCTACCC
>CAYPUO010000539.1:0-3054 GCA_964413775.1 uncultured archaeon | reverse complement strand
GAGATTTGCGAGGTGGTGACACTGGCAAGAGATGGACGGAACACAGAAGTTTCTTATTGATGTTCACTCACATCAATTGTGAGAAACAGGTTATCAGGATAGAGTATGTCCGAGCTATTTCCGAGAATCGTGATTGACATAATACCTGAGTCATATGGAGATTCAAACGGATAAAGGACGTTGCCGAGAACAAATGCAATTGAGGCAACGGCCAACACAACAACTATTACTACCACGCTCATCTTCGTGTTTTGCGAGTCCATACGGAATCCCTCCAGATCCTAGGGTAGTTTCTGCATCGAAGTGTCTTTAGGTTTTTTATCTCAGAATCGGCTTCTTGGAACACGCGTTCTATAGTGCTCACTTCGCCTAGGATCTAAGGATGATTGTTCCGAGGACAAGGATACTAGCCAAGATTCCTATGCCATATACGGTATCAAACAGGAAGAGATATGGAGTGAACTCTAGTGTCAGGACTACAATGGTGCTGAATAGTAAGACAAAGACTATAGTCACGAATAGGAGCGCTCTTTCAAACAACATCAGGGGTTTCCTGTCAAGAGTGAAGGACCGAAGCCAGAGTACAACTAATACTAGAGCAAAGGGGGGAATGACAGAGGTAACAAGTCCGAGCGGGATTAGTAAAACGCCACTCAGCTGAGCTCGAAGGCCTGCCATTTCTTCTCTGTATCTCCCGAACTCCTTCGCATACACCTTTCCGTAGTCCCTGTGTATCTTTGTCTGATACCCTTTCCACAAGGAGTACTTCGCATTTCCTAGCTTCTTGAGGACCTTATCAGAAGTTGTCTGTTTGTACTCAGGTTGATATCTTCCTCTCAGTGCTGGTAACACATAGATGCTGATGAGCAACGACCAGATACCATAGAGCATGACCAGGATCTCAATAAAGCTCAGGGTGGTGGAGAAGAAATATACTCCAACCAGCTTGTAGACTGCATAGCCCACTATGGCCACTATTGGGAGAAGAAGAAGGGTCTTTACCCGTCGCGCCAGTTTTGCATCACCTTTCACTGCTGCTGATGTCGACTTGAAGACAAAGGTACAGAATGATGCATAGGTCAGCATGATTCCCAGTCCACTCAGAAATCTCATCGTAATATTGGAAACTGCGAACAGCAGGAGCATAGTCCCAGATGTTGTGAGAGCATAGACATCCCATGCATTGGCATAAAGAAGCCCTGCGAAGAGAACTATACCAACGACAAGAGCAACCACATAGGTTTCTTGATATCGTCTTAGAAGTACATCATCTAGCATGCTACCAGTTCCTAACATCAAGTGAAAACAAGTGGCAAGTGATAAGCCCTTTGATAGACTTCTAGAGGCGCATCAAAAGGCAACAATATGGTAGGGGCTCTAGTCAAGAGGTCACCGTAAAGATCTAGTCTGATCACTCAAGCAAGTTCCTCTGCGTCAGGCTTCCATGCAGGATATACTATACATAGGAAATCCAGAGAACTCTCGCCAACATTTTCGATATACTGCACAGACTTAGGCGGAATATAGACCATCTCTTCAGGGCCGACCTCAGCTGTCTTGTTATCTATGTGCATAATGCCCCTTCCTCTCAGGATGTAGTACACTTCTGAGGCCTCCTTGAATCTGTGGGGCAAAGACGCTTTTCCTGATGCGAGAGATGCATGTGCCAGGCTATATCCTAAGACCAGATCACCGTCCTCATGGTGTGGGTTGAGGAACTCTCTGACCACTGTATTATCAAGGGCAATTATCTCGTTCAACTCATCCAGTCTTCGAGTTATCACTATTTCATCCATCCAGCTCGACCTACACCTGACACTTCGGACAGATATAACTTGTAGTAGGTCCTACACGAATCTCCTCTATCATGCTCTGGCACTCGGGACACTTCTCTCCGGTCCGGTAACCAATTGCTCTATGCTCCATGTATGTACCCTTGTTACCCCACAGGTCTTGCTCCCCAGGTCCTCCTCCATACTTTATCCCTTCATTTAGGACATGCCTGATTGCCCAGTGGAGTTTCTCAATCTCCGATTCCTGCAGTGAGCCTCCAACTCTGGCAGGGTGAAGTCTTGCATGCCAGAGAATGTCCTGCACATACACATTCCCTATCCCAGCAATGAATGACTGGTCAAGGAGATATGACTTGATTCTGCCTCGTTTTCCAGAGAGCATGGATGCTAGTCTGTCCGAGGTGAACTCCTCCGATAAGGGCTCGGGACCAAGCCGTGATAACTGCGGATGCTTTGAGTAATCGCCCTTTGGGATAAGATGCACATGCCCGAACCACCAGTGATGAATCCCTATCCAGTCCCCTTTGTCAAGGTCAATGACAACACGATATCTCTTAGGATCGGGTTCTTCGGCAGCATCCAGTAGTCTTATTTCGCCACCCATTCCAAGGTTGAATGCAATCGACCATGCCTCATCAAGGTCACTTATGACCCACTTTCCTCTCTGGACCGAGAACTGGATTACTCTTCCAGATAGACTGGATTTGAACCTCCTAGGGGATACGTTCAGACACTTTGGTTGATTCACAGTAGCTGCGCTTATGTTTCGCTCGTACAGTCCCTTGTTCATGCTCTTGGCTAAGACGTAGATGTCAGGCAGTTCAGGCATTTCTCTCATACTTGGCTATGTGCACATTCGATTAAGATATCTGGTCAAGGTAATCTTGTCTTAGTTGTCATCCACACTACCCGCTGGAACCGAATAGCTCTCCCGTTTCCTGGCATGCCACATCCAGTACAATGGGACAAGCAGTCCAAGGATAGCAAGGTTCAGGATTGTGAAGCTTGTAATTCCCACTTGCACGGCATTTCCCCAGCCTGTAGCTGCTGCAAGGAGTCGGTTGACCTGAGAGCCGACACGTGCCAGTATCACGAGGAGCAATACAGTGATTGCAGTCAGTGGTCTTAGATTGATGTCTTCATGGACTTTCGCTGTAGTAGATGAGAGGCCATATATTAGAAGGACAAGTTGCAGCGCCAAATCAATCAGAGTGAACTGAGGATCCGTGATGCTGACTAGACGAAATGTATAGTATATACC
>CAYPUO010000538.1:0-3057 GCA_964413775.1 uncultured archaeon | reverse complement strand
CTCGTTCGGGTCAAGGTGGCATTCTGGCTGCGCTTCTTGCTGAAAAAGGAGTCACTGGTTATAGAGACATTATCGAGTCGAAGCAAGGAGGGTTTATCCATTCCCATTCTACCGATCCCCAACCAGAGAAAATCACCGAAAATCTTGGCACTGAATACATGTTCAGAAACATGGCATTAAAGAAATACCCTAATTGCACAAGCTTTCACGCAGTCCTAGACGCATTATATGAGATAACTGCATCATCTCCAGTTAGTCTGGACAAGTTAGAAGGAATTGTTGTGTACACGACCCGCGGGGCTCAGAAGAATGATGTTGGGACAAGCTATGATAATATTCACTCGGCTCAGATGAGCATGCCTTTTGCGGTAGCTGTAAAGATTCATGATGGGGTCGTGGGAACAGAGCAGTTTAGTGATGAGCGAATAGACAATTCAGAAATAAGGAAACTTGCGGAATCTGTTAAAATCCTCGTCGACCCAGAACTCGAACGAATGGGTCTGGACAATCGTTTTGCTGCGAGGGTCGAGTTGACCTTCAAGAGTGGAGAAAAGAAGGCAAGTAGCATCGTTAGAAATCCACGGCGAATGACGAATGAAGAAGCATTGGAGAAGTTCTACAGTTTGTCAACGAAGGTAATTGACCCTGAGAAAGCCAATGAAATCATTAGATTCGTCGAGTCTCTGGAATGGCATGACAATATCCTAGCGCTTGCACAGATGCTTGTACAAGCTTAGCAGAGAGAGATTGATATGAATACAGAAGAGGAAAGTGATAGCCTAGTTGTGCTCGCACATACTGACTATCTAATAGATATTTCTGAGAGACGAAGCCGCGGAGAAACGCACGTACTAGAAAGACACCATCTGCCTACATTGAAAAAAGGTGGGGTGAATATTATCTGTGACCATGTGGGTGGAGAAACTCGAATGTTCTCAACATTTCCGTTGTGCAGAATTGCATCCACAACAGACTATCTTGAGAGGGCTCTAGATGGAATTGACTTCATGATGCAAGAGGCCAATGAATGTCAGGACGTTCTTTCAATAATAACCAAAACCAGTGATATACAGAGGGCTAGGTCCGAGGGGAAGTTGGGAATTGTTCTTGCTCTCCAGGGAGGCAGTCCAATAAGAGAGAATCTTGCACTCATTCGGACCTTTCATACACTAGGCATTCGAATGATGAATCTAACCGCCAATATTAGAAACCCAATTTCTGATAGCTGTATGGATCGGACAAATGGAGGACTGTCCGATTTTGGTATAAATGTAGTCAGGATAATGAATGAAGTAGGAATTCTGGTAGACATATCCCAAATCTCCAAGCAAGGGGCAAAGGACGTACTTGAAGCTTCTACAGAACCTGTGATTGCATCGAATTCGAACGCGTCAGGAATCTGTAAGCATCCGCGCAACTTGGAAGATGATATCCTCTGTCGTATAGGTGAAAATGGTGGGGTTATCGGAATTCATTGTCTTCCTGCATTTCTTAAGAATGATGCAAAAGCGACAATTAAAGATATGATTGACCATATTGACTATATCACCAAGCTCGTTGGCGTGGATCATGTCGGGCTTGGTCCAGATCTGCTCGAAAACTGGCCCAAAGAAAAATACGACTGTGTGTGGGGCGAAGGGCAAGCTCTGGGTGGCCACATGATATCATTTGATTATCCGCGCGGTTTCGAGAGTATTGCCAGAATTCCTCACTTCAGAAATGCTCTTCTTGATCGTGGATACTCTACGGAAGATGCTTCCAAGATTCTTGGTGGTAATCTTCTACGTGTGTTTCGTTCCGTTTGGAAATAGCCATTGATGAATTGCCGATTGCATAACAGTCACAATTTGAAGCAACGATACTTCTCGCTACAGGGATTTCCTGGGCATATCCAAAACTCCCTCTCCTTTGGGAGTGAGATTAGACTTGTCATTGTCTGTCGGTCTTCACCATGTCTACATACTGACTTATCGCCTTCTGGGGGTGAGTTGCCATAAAAGTGATCGCTCATGACTCTAATGGTTGTTGCCCTGTCGATCTTGCCATAGTTTTCATGCAAAAGGTCAGCAATTCTTTCATATCTTGCATAGGATGAAGGGTATGCGTCCTTGGACGGCGGACCAAAGTGTCTCATTTCATAATTATGATAGTGGTTGGTTGAAACTATGAAATGATTCTTTGTTTCAGTTATCATAGTCCGCTTAGTAGAAAAACTGATTCGCGCCATGTCACCATTGGCATCCACCACATCAACATTCTCTCCAGCGTGAGACCAAGTGTCAATGCTTCTGAGGAGGGCAATAAATTCTCCAACTGTGCTACATCTTTCCAATCCGATTCGGGTGATTAGCAAAGGAGGGAATCCAAATCCTCCATCTCGAGTCTGATGAATTCCAGACCCAGCAAATGCTAATCCTCTTTCGTTGAAGCCGATCACGGAGTTTCTCCCCAAGTTGCCTGCAAGACCCCTACCAATGAATCTGTATTTGTTCTTAACACTGACTTTGAATACCTGTCCAATACCCTTCATATAAGAGGGCCAGTCCGAATTCTGTGCGGCAACCCAACTCCCGTTTCCCGTGGCGTCACCTGCAGCAACGAATGAGCTGCAGTCAGGTATACCGATTTCAACTGCTTCTCGGATGTCCCAGAAGAGCAACATGAGGATTGCCATTTGGTAGTCTATTTTCGCTCCATCGGCAAGCCCTCTTGTTTCTTCCAGTATCTCTGGAAAGTGATTGCTTATCAGCTGTTCATATTGGCATGCAGTCTTTTGTCTATCCTTCTGTGAAATTCTCCCTTCTTTCATGTTATTCGCGACAAAGGGGAGAACTACTCTGTGAATTGTATGTGCCAGCTGTTTTCCATGTTGATATCCAATCTCATAATAATCTCCTCTGAAACTCAAAGCTCTTATCCGCATGTGATCCTACTCCATTTTTCAAGGTACAGCTCATCTGTTTCAAAGATGAGCCGCCGGCTCAGAACTAGCTCCCGAAAACAACTCTATCACCAAGTTTGTAATTTGTTTTCACAATTGTAGCGTCTAGTGAGGGT
>CAYPUO010000537.1:0-3060 GCA_964413775.1 uncultured archaeon | reverse complement strand
GCCTCATATGGTTCTGGACCCTGCTGTTTTTGCCTTAGGACGGAGGAATCTCACTGATGAAGATCACGCACATACTGGTTGTCATCCTCGTAGCCGGAGCTATTACTGCAATCATCGCAAGTATCTTCTACGGGTGGTATCTGGGTCAGGTCATATTCCAGAGTACGTATTCAAAGAAGGCAGGCGGCGCTGACTTCTGGGCAACATGGACTCTTGACAACAACGTGTTTCTGGCATCCTTTCTCTTGGCCTTCTTGAGTGCTCTAATCACACTTCCTCAGAGAAGTACATCCCTGACTTTCGTTTCTGCACTCTCGCATGCAGGCCCTCTCTTCCGGCGCCTCGACGTGAGGTCCGCCATAGCTTGGAGGCTCCTTGAGTTCGGCGGCTTCTTTGTCTTCTATGTCTCTACAGGAGGCTATGCAATCACCGGCCAGAATATGGCGTTTCTCCTTCTCTTGTCTCAACGCGGGTCAATCTCCATCAGCGGTGACCAGTTATCAACCCTCTTCGCACTTCCCTTTCATCCCGGCGTAACATCTGAAGTGATTGTAGACCTTGTGCCCGCGATGGAGGCCTATCAGAGTTTCCTTGGCGTTGCTGCAACCCTTCTTGTTGTTACTGCAGGGCGGATTACTCTGAGTTTGTTCACAGACATGATGGGCCCTCGCAGAGATAGCTATGTTATCATATCCAAGACACTCTTCGCTTTAGCACTCGTGATAATTGTTGAGATTCTTGGTGTGCCAATGTGGACAGTCGACGCTGGAACATATCTCTCATATATGGCTCTAATTGTTGGGCTTGGTGCATCATTGATTGGAGGAATTCTCTTCATGGGGATGCGTCTCAAACTTGGAGGCGCAAGGCAAAGGCTGCAGAACAAAATCACTCAACTTGAAGAATCCCTGGTACGATTAGCGGGCGAGATGCAATCAGTCCGGAATGAGTACGAATCTGGAGCAATGAGCATGGAGGACTACAAGAAGAGAGTGTCACTGCTTATGGAGGACCGCTCGCACATCAGCAGAGAGCTCAGGCGGCTCAAGATAGAACGGCTAATTCCCTTTACAGGGTCATCCCGCAACTTCGCTTTACTCTCAATCTTCTTGATTGGACTTGTAGTGATGCTACCCATCGCACAGCTCTTCCTCTACGACATCCCCATGAATGGTGACAAGTACCTTGACTGGAAGTTTGGCTACCAGACCTCAAAGGAGATTGCAGTAACCAACTGGGCATCGGGCCTTGACAACATGCAGACACAGCCTATCAGCGCGCTCACGTCCAACGCTACTCCCGAGAGCGAAGTGGAGTTCCTGTCGTCGGTCCGGCAGTGGGACCAGGAGGCCAGCTTGTTGAGGATGAAGAACCAGATAGGGACGAACTGGATGCAGTTGGCGGACTCGGACATTGTGCTCCTGAATGGGCACGAGTATTGGATTGCGCCTCTCACATTCGACTACGGGACAATCAGTACAAGTTTGATCAGCGAACATATCTATTACACCCATACTGAGGGAATGGTTGTCCTGGATGCATATAGTGGTGATACTGTTGAAGGAAGTGACCTCGTTGCCCTGCTAAACAGGAGCGCACCTATTGACACCTATTACGGCGAGGGATCGGGCTTTTATGACACCGCATTCGTCAACATCCCCGGATATGATGAGGTAGGGAACACAACCTACGATGGGGCACCGGACTACACTCTCCGGGGCTTTGAGTCTGCATTCTACATGCTCACACTGAGCCCTCAGGCGTGGTCATTTATGGGTGACGATCTGAATATCTTGGTCCAGCGTGATGTTGTATCAAGAGTGCAGAGCATCCTGCTGCAGGGTCTGACTGTTGATAGAGATCCATACATCGTTGTGGACCCCAGCGGGCATCTATACTATGCTGTCTCGGTCTTCATTGATTATAGGCTATCCACCGGATATGCTCACGAGAATTACATGCGATTCCTTGGTGTTGTACTCGTGGACATCAAGGATGGCAGTCTTCAGTTCTACCGGCAGCCCTACGCGACTTCTGATTATTTCATCGATGGCACTTACATGTCCTACTATGACTGGAAAGAGGTCCCCGATTGGCTGCAGAGCCAGATGAAGTGGCCTGAAGACCTCTATGAGCGACAGCTGGACGTGGCGTACATCTATCATGTAACGGATGGCGTGACTTGGCTGTCAGGTTCTCAGTTCCATCAGGCTCCAGAGGGATCAGACACTCGGTACGTAGTTGGACATATTGGAGGCGAAGACCGGTTTATCGCGATGCATAACGCTGAGTTCTATGATTCGCAGGGACGGAACCTCGCTGGGGTCTACATCATGGGTTGCGGCGATAAAGACTTCGGCAACCTAACATTCTATAGTGCTGGCGTGGAAGGGCAACCAGGGTACTCTACTCTGCTCGGACCCAATGCCGCTGTCCAAGCATTTGAGACCGATGACACGGTGCGGACTCAGCTCCAGCTCTGGGGAAACCACAGGTATGGAAATAGGCTCCTATACCATCTTGGAGGAGGTCTCTTCTTTGTCATCCCGGTGTTCCTTGTTGTGGAAACATCTACTGAAGGAGTAATCCAGAAGCTTGGAGGTGTCGGATTAGTCGATGCTCAGACGGGGCAACGTGTTACACTAGGGACAAACGTTGTTGAGGCCTACTACCGGATGTTTGGGCTCCTGAATCAAACGGTCGTTCAGGAGGGAGAAGTCGGCATCGAGAGCGCCGTGCTTAGCCCAGCGACTATCGACTCGGGGTCTTTCACAGATCTGCTGCTAATGCTGAGAAACAATGGCAATGTGTATCATAACTTGTCTCTTGATATATCAGTTGCAGCAGGTGACTTCTCTGTAGTCTGGCACAACGAAACACTCAGTCCGGTACTCAACCCAACGAATGCAACCTTCACTCTGGATATAGGTGAGCTTGGCCCTGGCGACATCTATGGGACATCTCCCCAAATATCAGCACTTCTCCCAGTGGGTATTGTCTCAGCTCAGTACATCATTGAACTCACGCTGAGAACTGAGGAGGGTGTGGTTAACGCCATTA
>CAYPUO010000536.1:0-3063 GCA_964413775.1 uncultured archaeon | reverse complement strand
GTCCTCACGGGTTCCGATTGATGGACTGTCGTCATACGGGTTGCAGTTGAGAGTGCTGGCACAACCAACATAACAAATGTCAGTATGACCAGCACCCTCAACAGACTCTTTCTTCTCATATTCTATAAGCACCACGCGAACTGGCAAGCAAAACCTGCCAGAAGTTATGCTTGCAGGAAATACAAGCTCATATATATATGTTGGTTGTCAAGTCTGCATATTATTCTGATGGTGCACAGGGCATTAAATATGCTATCCTGTCAGTTGCTAGTGGCAGAATCATCAGGAAAACGAGCCAAAATCATTCCCCATCTAGTCGTGCTTCTCTGCAACGAATCATGTGAGGGACATGCCCGTCCACTTGTAGAAGTCTGCGAATATCTCTCTTACCAGAGGCTGCAAGGACGAAATTCTCTAATCTAGTGTCCTCTCTTGCTTGGCGTGCATGCTTTTGGTGTGCTCATGCAGATGGCAGCATCTCTTCAGTTCTGATTACATATTGGTATTGATTGTTAGCATGTATTAATGCGCGATTCGATAGGCACCCTGAGGAGTCTTTCCAACTAGGTCGTCTAGCATGAGTTGTTCGAGTACAGATTCAATCTCATGCGAGTCTTCATCATTACGACCAAGCTGGATCAGGAGTGATCTGATGTCTAGGCTCTCGGATGAGGTGAGTAGTTTCAGTATCTGTCCTCTGAGTTGCCTTGTCGAGCCTTGGAATCTTGGCTGACTAGAAACCGGCGCAATTCCAGTCCTACTTGAAGTGAGGACCGCTGACCCATAGTCCATCAATGCGTTGTGCCAGTCGCGAGCTCTGCCCCTGAGCAGCATCTGGTCTGCAATATCTTGGAGTTGAGCATTTGTCATGCTTTTCTCAGCAAGCCTCAGAGCTATCATGACCCTACGGATGTTCGTGTCAACTGTGGCTAGGTCCTCATTAAAAGCAAAGATCAGAATGGACCGTGAGGTGTACGGCCCGATTCCCTTGAGTGCGCTTAGCTCCTTGATAGTCCTCGGAAACTCGCCCAAATCAACAATCTGCTTGGCTGCCTCTCTCAGCCAAAGCGCCCGGCGGTTATATCCCAGACCACTCCAGACGGAAAGGAGATGCCTTGTTTCAGCATTGGCGAGGCTCTCAATGGTTGGGAATTCCTCAATGAACTGGTCATACTTAGGGATCACTCGACTCACTTGGGTCTGCTGTAGCATGACCTCCGAGATGAGCACGCTATATGGGGTGGGATTCGTCCTCCATGGCAGGTCACGCCTATTCTCACCCCACCAGTCCATAACCTTCTTCTGGAACTCCACAACTGTTTTTCTATCCACCAGCATAACGAGGGTCATTCTCCGGTTTCATCGAGTAGGTGCTCATATTCGCTTTGAAGAGCCTTGAGTAGCATATCCCTTATGTCCTCTGGGGTAAAGGCTGAGTTGACTGCATTAACTGAGAGCATGTAGAGCTCCTCAACCGTGAATCCCAGATGTTCGTAGAGCTGGAGATATTCATTCGTCAAGTCGGTATTGAAGAGAGAGGGGTCATCACTATTGACAGTCACAATGAGACCCAGATTAAAGAACTCCCTTACTGGATGCTTGGAAATGTCTGGCACAACTCCTGTCCTAGCATTGCTTACCGGACACGCCTCAATGACAATTCCTTTCTCACGTAGGTGTTGGAGGAGTCTGTCATCTTTTCTTGCTGAGACTCCGTGCCCGATCCTTTCCACACCAAGGATATCTACTGCATCCCAAATGGACTGAGGCCCCGCGGCTTCTCCTGCATGAGCAACAAGATGCAGTCCCATGTCACGTGCCCTCTTGTAGACTGGAGCATATGGGCCTGGAGGAAACTTTGCCTCATTACCGCCAATATCAATCGACACAATTCCCGGGCTAGCCTCCTCAATCAGGTTAAGAATGTCCATTGCAGTGGCAACATTATTTGACCTGACTAGATCTATCCTGACATCGGACACTATCCCCAACCTATCCCTAGCTCTCTTTCTCGCTCTATGTATCCGATTGAGCATCTGGTGGAAGTCCAGTCCAAACTGCATGTGGTCTAGGGGTGAGAAGCTTATCTCAACGTATTTGGTGTTCTGCCTGTGGCACTCCTCAAGCATTTCATAGGTCATGAGGTCAAAGTACTTCTCTTCGCGTACCAGTCCAACAACCATCATATACACCTCAATGAAGTGCTGGAAATCTCGAAACTGGAAGAGGTTCCTGATATCCTCAATAGAATGCAGGTCGGTCTGAATATCAGACTTATTGATGATTTCGAGCAAGGTGCTAGGCCTGACAGCTCCGAGGAGGTGGATATGCAGCTCTGCCTTAGGTAGTGCCCGAATCAGTTCATTGGCTCTCATCATTGTTTCAACTCATCGGCCCCACAAGAATCTATCTTCTCTAGGATTCTGATATTTGCCATGGCCCGAATTAGAATGGAGCAATGAATCGTTTCGAATGTGTTGATGATTATTGACAGGGCATATCCAGTTAGTCCGTTGGCTCATCCTTCGGACTAGCTCCTGTGTTTTTCTTGTTACCGGGTTTCAAACGGTTCCAGAAACCAAACAGTGGCGCAATCGACGAAATTCGTAGGCCCCTTATCCCAAGACCATTGCTGGAACGCCTTCTTGCCAGAACCGAGGGCATATAAACTTCGATGAGTAACTATAGTTAAGTATTAATGGAGTATGAAAGGAAAAAGAATGGGGAATACTCGTGAAAGCTACGAATGAACTGACTCGTGTTCTTTCTCCAGATGGAACAGCAAACGAAGAAGAAGTTCCGGATGTCTCCAATAAGGAGATGGTCCGATGGTACGATATTATGGTGACGCTCAGGGCCCTTGATGAGAAGGGAATGCGACTGCAGCGGCAAGGGCGGATTGGGTTTCACATCCCGACAACTGGCCAAGAGGCTCATGTGGGGGCTGCAGCTGCTATGCAGAAGGATGACTGGATCTTCCCTGCATACCGCGAACACGGAGCTGCACTCTACAGGGGACTCGAATTGAGTGAGATTGTCAACCAGTTTTTCGGCAATGAGAAG
>CAYPUO010000535.1:0-3070 GCA_964413775.1 uncultured archaeon | reverse complement strand
CGAGATAAGTGTTATGGAGGTCGTTATTGAAGGGTGCTTCTGCGAACCTCCGGTTATGCTTCCGAGGACGGTTTTTCGAGGATTCATTCTAATAGGGATCATGGGCGCCTGATTCTACTGAGCCGCTTGCCTATCTATTGAGGGGATTTCTCTCTTAGTACTGAGAGCGAACGAGAAACTGGGGGGACTAGCAGGAACTCATCTCCAGTATTCAGATGCCTCGAGGACGGCCTTGCCAAGGTCGGTGATGCGTTTACGTCCCGTGTCATCAACTTCAACATATCCCCACTCTCTCAGGCGTTTGGTGTGTCGGGAGATATGAGGAGAGTCGGCCTTCACTCCTAGGTTGTCTTCAAGGAGGGGTTTCAAGTCCTTCCATTTTCCAACGCCATCCTTGCCCGCGAGGACAAGTGCTTTCATAATCCGCCTCTTGGGTCCGGTAATCTTCTTGCGACCTATCGTGTGGATTGTGATGACATCCACTGGGTTGCCATCTCTTTCTTCGACCATATGAATTGGCGATTCTGTAAACATTGCTGCCCAAAACAGTGCTACGCTCATTACCCGCGTGCCCAGAGATGGGTTAAAGCTCAGTCTGCAAGCCTTGTGTTTGATTGCCTGCTCCATCGTCTTCGCAAGGACGTTCGTGTAGTCCCAAGGTTCAACTTCAACTGCTTCCGGCTGTTCAATCGAGGTCTTTCCAATCTCATCAAGCAATGCTCTTGCCTCATCTGCATTGTCCTTGGTGTGCAATAGGATTAGTTTGTCGCAAGCACGAGCAGTGAGTACAATCTTGATTCTTTGCTGCTCCTTCAGTCCAAGCGAAGCGATCTGGACAGTACGCTTCTTGGTTTTCTTGCGCATTCTGCACTCTTCCCCCGTAATAAGATGCATTTTCCACGGGAAGTTGTAGATGCAAGTGCAACTTTCCTCTGTTTGTCTTCTAACCTTCCACGACTTGTGTTTGCCTGATAACAATGTTCGACACACACAACCCGTGGCCGGATTCTCCTGAGGATCCACCCTGGTAAGGATTGAAGACTCATCACGGTCTTCTCGGCGCAAGCCTTCAGTGGACCCAGACTTCTCTGGGCCCTCCCCCCTTTTATTTCTTCGGAGCAAGTCAATCGGCCATGAAACGGCAGATGCCCTTGAGCCCTACTTGTCCTCTTTTCAGGCAATTCTAATTTCTTGCCATGGCGTAAGAATGGATAGGAGTGAGCTTCTTCATAGCTTAGTATTCATGTAATGCAAAGCACGGACAACAGATTGCGGGGTTGGCTCTGATGTCAATGGTCTAAGAAACGAATCGGAGGAAGTGGCTCGCTCTGTTGCTGTTCTTGGGGCTTGAGGCAGCCCAAATCCTACTCATTTCTATTCTAACGCTAAATGGAAATGAGCCTCAGATGATCGGATTCTGCTTGTCCCTTCGTAATCCTATTGCTTCGGTTGTCCTCTTTGTCAGAATTGAAAAGAGTCGAATCAATACATATTGCGGGTGTTTTTTTCTACTCTCGCTTTTCTTCGATACCTCTCTAAATTCTAGCCGAGCTTGCGCCTACTCTGCATGTATCTTATGGATCTCGCACATGCAACAACTATAGTACCTAGTGCGGCAACAAAAGTTAACCATATATAAAAGGGGGATTGATTACTGAATGTGCCTTCAAGAAAGCCGAGAATCCACACGACCCACAGGCAAGCCATGCATATCTCGCATACAAGCACGTATTTTTCACTAAGTTGCTTTTCATCCTCTTTGCTAAGAAAAGGCTCTCCTTTAGTCATCGCAGTTTTCCTCTCCTGTCTGGAATACTGGTGCTGAAAGCGCATGCCTCCATTCCACTGGTTGTTATTAGTATGCAAATGCTCTAGAATCTTTGCATTGTTACGGATCAGAGTATTCCTGAGGCTGTGGGACACAGACGCAGTCTAAAGGAAACGTGTGTGAATACAAATCGGGCCCGCTATTCACGTCCTCCAAGCCTCTCATTTCATCGATTCTGCATATCCTGCATTCAATTCGGTCCCATTGTGAGATGAAATGGATGTGCAATAGTTAATGGGCGCATCGCTTAATATTTATGCAGAGTGAAACATGGGCAGATGCTCGCGGAGTTGACTGGGATGTCGATCGTTGAAGAGACCAATCGCAAGAAATGGCGTGCTGTGATATTGTTTTTGGCCCTTGATGCGGCGCAGATCCTTCTGGTGTCTATTCTTACGATAAATGAAAATGAGCCTCAAATGATTGGATTCGATTTGTCGTTGCATAATCCTGCTGTTTCCATTGCTCTCTTCGCCGGCATTGCAGTTCTCCAGCTGGCTCTCGTCTACTACATGGTCACCGGGATGCTCCGCGGCGAGTCAATGCATGAGTTGTTTCCCAACTATGATAGTAGCGTTTCCTTGGCCAGCAAGTACTCTCGAGATCAACTGGTGGACTGGACCGCTCAGATTGCGGAAAAATCACATGTCACTATTGACAGAATCTACCTCATGGTTTCTCCGCTGCCAAATGCATTCACGTTTCATCTTCCTTTCATAGGCTCAGTGCTCGTAATTCAGAGTAACCTCCTAGATCTACTCAAGCCAGGAGAAGTCCAATCTATCCTTGCCCATGAAATTGGCCACATCAAGAACCGAGACTCGTTGGTTTCGATATTCGCTAGGATGCCTGCTTTCTTTGTTGATGCGATTTACCTCTACTTCTACGTGCGGCTTGCTCTTGGTATCGCTACTGCGCTACTCGTAAATATCGACCCTATCACGGCGGGAATTCGGCTTATTGTGCTATTAGGATTTCTTGGACTATCTCGACTGATAATGGCAGTTGCTCAGCTATTGATACAAGACGCTTCAAGGAAGGCAGAACTCCTATCGGACTATAATGCTGCTGTGACTATGGGAACGGAATACACAATGAACGCTCTCATCCGACTAGGTCAGAGAATCGAAGCCGTGACAATGCTGGTTGGCGAAATCCGGTGGCTTGAATCGCTGAATCCTGAGAGGTCGGATCCAATCAATCAGGCCGAACTAACCAGAATGATTTCGGAGTATCCCCTCG
>CAYPUO010000534.1:0-3073 GCA_964413775.1 uncultured archaeon | reverse complement strand
TACCAGTATCGCCTTCTCACCCGCTCCTTTCATAATAATGAGACCCTGTTCATTGGTGATAAGAATCTCTTCGAGTGAGCCCTGTTCAAGCCGTTCTGCTGCAAGGTCCGCAACTCCCAGTATTGATGCCGACATCGCAGCAATCTCGGCCTCTTCAAGACCCTGAGGCACGGCAGACGAGATTGGTAGGCCTTCCTTTGAGAGTAATAACCAAGCACGGACACCTGTGGCAAGAGCTGTGGCTTCTTCCATAATCTCGCGCAACTTCCCCTGCAGCTCTTCGAACCCAGGATCAAACATGGTTTCTACTCTCACTAAGTACGCTCTAACTAATATCTGTGGTATAGTGCGTGTTAATAAACTTACGTTGAATACTTGCACATATTTATGCATCCAATAGGCTGCTCAAGACAATTAGAATATATTTGCTATTGCCAGAATAAGGACAGGTACAGAAATGGACTCAGTTTATCAACTACCTCATGATGATACTAAGGGAAACAGAATCCACTGGAAAACAGGTGTCAGGGTAATCGGCATTGCAGAGAGTTTCCAGAAGACCGATAAGATAAGTTATGTTGTGGGTATAATAATGAGAGGGGATATGCGGATTGATGGCTTTGCGTTCTGCAATCCGACTGTTGGTGGAAAGGATTCAACTGACAAGCTGCTGGAGATGTATGAGGAGATTGGCAGACAGGACTTGCATGCCTGGATACTCGGTGGGTGTGTTATCTCTTGGTTCAATACAGTAGATATTCACAGGCTATACGAGGCAACAGCACTCCCCGTCATTTGCGTGTCCTACGAGCCGTCGGAAGGACTTGAGAAGTACATAAGAGAGTACTTTCCTGATGACTGGATATCTAGAATGGATGCGGTCAACGCGATAGGCTCTCGAGAAAAAGTTCTCCTTTCCAATAGCTTTGAAGTCTTTATTGCCTCAGCGGGAATTGACGTAGCGTCCGCCACAAATCTTGTGAATCAGTTCACTCATGACGGACGTATTCCAGAACCCGTGAGAGTAGCACGCCAACTAGCACAGTATGTTCGGAAGAAAATAAACGATGACTGGAAGAGCTCATGGTAAGAGACCGCAGTGTTCGGCGTACAGTCTTTGCGCAGTCTCGATTCCTAGGGGGACTCCGTAAGATTTGATCCTCTTCAGTCCAGTTTCAAAGAACTCGTTGAAAAGAGCAGGTTTCACTCCACTCTTTTCTAGACTAACTGCATGAAACAACGTGTCAAGTACGTCGCATGTGAAAACAATTCTGCTCTCAAGGGATTTCCTTTCTGCCAGTTCTGTCAATAGTTGCTGGGCAGGCGCCTGAAGCAATGCGTTAGTTGAAAACAGCAGATCAACAGCTCCTGCTTCAGCCACTTCCTTCGCTGCTGCAAATTCATCTCCACCTAACTCTATCGCTGGATAGGGAATATCAGAGGTTATGCACTCAGGAATATCATGAAGTAGAGCCATCTGTAATGCTTTCAGGCTGTCGAACTGAATTCCCTCCATCTCCAACAAATTAGATATTACCCACGTCAGAAATGATGTCCCCCACGAGTGAGCAGCAACCGATTCGCGTGGGTGAATCTGCGCGCCTGCAATGTCCCAACCAGTTCGAGCTATCCGTTTTAGAGCTTCAGCTTTGAAGATCAGTTCAACAAAATCGTGTACAGACAAAGCAAATCCCGCCAGAAATAGGAGAGGGGAATCGATGCCCCCCTATATTTCCTTCCTAGACTGTTGGAGTAAACGGCGCATCAGGGTCTACAAATATAGTTCCATTCACAATCAGCTGCGTATATGAATCGATTGCGCTATTGAGAGCGTCAGGAATGTATGTTGAGCTGTATAGGAAGTTAGTGATATTGACGCCACCATTCGCAAGGTTGTAGTCTATGTATTCGCCACTAGGAAACTTATTCCATAGGGTCAAGTTGATTACTCTGTAGATTGCAAGGTCGGTGCGGTCCCATACGCTGGTTGTTATCCAACTTGGAGCAACAGGTATCTCTGGATTTGCTGTTCCATAATAGTCCAGATTGCCTTCAGCCGCAATCACAAGAGGCATTCTAAACTTCTGAGTAATGTTAGCGACAAACTCATTTTGCGCCTGAAGCATACCAGCACGTACGGCCCAGTATGAAGCTCGTACCGGAGCGAAGATTATTGACATGCCATCATCTACAAACATGTTGTAGGTTTTATTCTGTGCTTCCGACGTATTCCAGCTGTTTAGGAATACGGGATCCTTGAGCGTCACATTCAGATTGTAGGTCTCATTTGCTGCTTCAACACCTTGGATGAATCCGTTGATCAAGGTAGTCATCTCCCTGTCCTGCATTGCAGCGAGAATCCCTATTTCCCCTGTGTGCTTGGTAGTGCCAAAGTAGGGTTGGGAGTTTGCAACGAATGCAGCCACAACTCCGCCAAGGAAAGCAGCTTCCTGGCTTTCAAACTCCGCTGAGGCAACATTATTGAGAGTCACTGATCCACCGATGAGAGCGAACTTCTTATCCGGGTATAGCTGCGCGACATTGCTTACAGCCGAGGTAAGGTCCGAACCAACGGCTATGACCAGGTCGATGTCGCTCCGTTTTGCGAATGTTGTCAGCCATTCTTGGGCGCCTGCAACATTGGTGGGAAGTGGGTCAGGGAAGGCATACTCGACGGAACTATCAGATTGCAGTAGATGCAAACCGGCCTCTATTGTGTCCGCCATGCTCATATCACCGAAACCGGGTGCCATAAGCACGACGCCAACAACCGATGGCTGATACGGAGCAGCCACCATAATCATAACACCAACACCGCCAAAAATAATACCAATAACAACCAGAGATATTACCATGTTGGACCTTGAGCTCACTTTGCTTCCTCCAGAGTCGTCTGCACCTCCTCGAAACGGCTCTGATTTAAACTTGTTGGATTTGGTAGTCACTCCAAACCAGATGCAAAACTAAAAATCCAAGTGGCAGATAAGGGCAGGGTACCGTTCCCCGAAACCTAGACATACTTGGACATCAACGTCCAGGGATGCTGTTCGGTTCCTGCTTCATCGAGGCTGCT
>CAYPUO010000533.1:0-3074 GCA_964413775.1 uncultured archaeon | reverse complement strand
GTATAATGAGGGAAGAAATGTGATCATCGTAACTTCTTGCCTTTCTGATATATGGGAGAGAGTATACGGTATTGCTGACCAGCCCACGCGTTCACGCATGGAGGAACCAGTCAGTCTTCGTGCGTTTACGAGAGAAGACATAGAGGAGTTCATCAAGGCCTCGATGAGTACCTACTGGAATGGACAGAATATAGACCCGCCTCCAGACCTGCTCTTCCCACTGTCAGCAAGCGATATCGAAGAAGCCTTCGACCACTCAAGGGGAGTTCCTAGAGAAGCGCTGAGATTCATTATTCCTAGGATTGACGAGATCCTGTTCATGCAAGGGGCAGAGCCTCTCGAAGAGCAGTCGGACTTCGTTATCAAGCTGACAGCCCCTGTCATTATCAATGCTATCGCAAAAGCACTGGAAGAGGCGGGAAAGGCGAAGGGTGTTGCCACTCAGCTTCTTGTTGCGAAGGGAGTGGCTGATCGAGAGGCCACAGCAATCCTGAAACTTACACAAGGAGAAGACTCTAGAAAGGTATGTATTGATGTGGCGAATGTCAAGGACTGGAATAGGAGTGGAGGAGTTGCCGCATATTATTCTGTCAAGAGGCTAAGTGACATCATTGAAAAGAGAGAAGCTGACCATGCTATTATTGCGGTCCCCGAGGCTACAAGTGGGGCCAAGTACCAGTCCATATCAGATGATATGGGTGCCAACCTCACACCGCTCATGTTCACAGAAGAGTCTGCGAGAAACCTCGTTGAGGACATGACAAAGGGAAAGACTGATTCAAGCGAGATTGAGAAATACAGGAGCATCATTGATTCGATGTTCTAAGCATATAACCAAGGCCAAAGCATTCACTAGCAATGAATCCTACATTTGTTTAATAGTAATTCGGGAGATGATAGGCTAGTGGTCACTATGCACGCGATGAAAACAGCGCTGATGGCCTTCTGGGTTATCGGTATGCTCCTTATGCCCTTTGCTACAATCCCATTCGCAAGTGCATACACTCCGGGGGATGAAGCAGCGGTATTCGGACACACGTTTAACGAAGAGTATTGGACAAACAGTTCAATACCAGTTCAAGATGAATACAACAACACAGCTACTTTCACAGCATCATATGTCGGAATTGGCAACTTCTCCGCATTCCTGATAGCGTTCAATGAGCTAGTTACTAACGACAGCAAGACGTACATGCTG
The DNA here is from genome assembly GCA_964413775.1 of uncultured archaeon. Classification (GTDB taxonomy): domain Archaea; phylum Asgardarchaeota; class Thorarchaeia; order Thorarchaeales; family Thorarchaeaceae; genus MP5-2226. The sequence goes on along the minus strand of CAYPUO010000533.1, from coordinate 1,876 downwards.
CCGTACCAGCTGTTTGGAATGCATTTCATTACGCCAGAAGACAATGAGGTCTTTATCGGAGCTGTATTTGCATTCCTGATGGTTTCAATTGATAACACGACCTATGCCAACAACAGCCTACCAGACGTAGGACATGATACAGCTTGGTACATACTGCCCGCATCAACTCCGAAGCTGTGGAACGATGTCACTCCCAAGGTCGAGCCAATTCAAGCACAGAAGCTCTCAGAATACCACTATAGGTTCGGTATGCGCTATCTGAATATGAGCGCAAAGGTGGTTGATGCAAACACACCAGGAGGCTTTTTGGTTTCACTCATCGCCCCAATTCTGACAGTTCTGATTAGTGAGCTGGTCATCCAGTATGACATTGTCGTTGATCCGACGACAGGAGTCGTGCATGTGGAAACATTGTACACACTTGGACAGGTGACACGCGCCAAGTGGCTTGGACTGATTTCCGTGTCACCCTCGTCGATAATCACTAGTAATATGACGGTATCTGCTGTCCACTACATGTCCGTATTCACGAGCAACTATAAGGTGACAAACTCAACAACAGGGAATCAGCTCGCGGTTCCAACAAAGAACACTCCTCTCAATAGCAACATCAGCATAACAGTTGGGAATAATGAGAGGGCATTTGATCTTGGCCTTGGACGACAATACTCCCTGACTAATGAAACAACAGGACAGACGGTGTCTTCGAATGAAACAGCTGTGAATGCGTTGCTTGCGGCAAAGCCTAGCGACTTCCTCCTTGTTGCGTGGCAAGCACCACTGTCAGCATTCCTCTTCGCACATATGGCCTATGGGCTCTCTGAATACGTGAGGTCGCAATACTCCAGTGTTGCGGACCTTGTTGCCCATGCACCAACAGCCTATCACAGCAGTCAGTGGTGGTATGGAGTCGCATTCCCGCATTGGAACGGACTCGAAATAAATCAGGACCCAGTCTATGTCTCCTACACTAATCCGGAGTCACTCATTCCATTAACGACCACAACAACCCCAACAACCACACCGACGGGCACAACTACTCAGCCAAATGGCTCGGGCGGACTGTTTGTGCTTGTTGTTCTTGCGGCAGGCATCATATGCCTTGTCTACGTTGTAAGACGAAGACGATAGTTCAACTCTCAGAAGGCGGGAAGCCTCTTTCTGCCTTCTGGGACATGTTTCTTTTTCTACCTATACGCAAATTTCAAGTGTGCTGAATTCATGTGTTCGCAAGATGACCTCAGAAGCGAACAACCAGTTGCAAAGTGCAAAAGATGCCATGATGAATGGAGAATACGACAAGGCAGTTGAGGCACTATCAGATATTCTAGCTCAAGAGCCACAGGACTCTGAGGTCTATATTGACGCATTGGTTTCGATGGGAGAGATTCAGTGGCAACGGGGAAAATACGATACCGCAATAGGCACCCTGGAAACTGCTAGGGAGTTGGGTCTCAAGAACAACCGGCAGGACTTGAGCGGCTGGGCCACTAGACTGATTGGCAACGTCCTGATTGACCAAGGACTTCCATCGAAAGCGCAGGAGTACTACTCACAGGCGCTTGAACTATTCCAAGGCATCAATAACAAGAGAGGTACTGCTCGATGTCTGAATAACCTCGGAGTCGCTAACGCAGAGAGAGGAGAATATGAAAAGGCGCTCGAATATTATAATCGCGCCCTTGACTTCTACAAGGAAATAGAAGACAAGGTTGGCGAAGGCGCGGTCATAAACAACCTCGGAGAAGTCTATCGTTTTCGTGGGGAGTACGAAGAAGCGGAGTACCTTTATCGTAGGTCGATCGACCAGGATAAGCTCTCTATCTAATACACATCTGACGCTGCCGACGAATTAGACGGTGTAGAACTCGGAGGT
>CAYPUO010000532.1:0-3076 GCA_964413775.1 uncultured archaeon | reverse complement strand
ACACGGTATGACAACTCCTATTGTATATCTCCTGTTGCGCTGGCCGGTATGTAGTAACTGAATAGCTCACGGAAATCCGCGATTGCATCAACGAGTTCTTTTCTCTGCACTCCTTTTGAGCGCATAAACCAACTCTGCTTGAGGGGTGACGCGCCGCTGTGCAGATTGACAAGCTGGGTAGCTTCGTTGATTATCTGTATCAACTCTGGAATCTTAGGCAGTCCAAGTAGTAACAGTAGGTCCGTCTTCGGATCCTTCACGTGTCGCTGAACGTAGCATGGAGTGATTGCTGCACCAGGAGCTATGAATTTGTCAAGTGCCTCTTTGAGATGCATCCCGTACTCGGCCTTGCTGATGTGCTTTGGCCCGGAAAAGACGTAGTAGACCGACTCCGCATTTGGTTCATCTCCTACATCTGCATAGGAGCACTCTCTAACGGCATAATCAATCATTGCCCTTAATTGCTTAGGCATACTTCCGGCATCCGGAATTAGACCGACGTCTTGATAGAGAGCAGGAACGACAACAGGGTCAAGTTTCCGCGAATAATCTGCAAGGTCTGTTGTGGGAAAGACATCCTTGTTCGGTTCATAAACTCCCGGCGAGAGCATTGCTTCCACAACATCAAGAGCAAGCGGGTTGACAAGCTCAACGAAGGCCTGCTCGGTCCGTTCTTCCAGCTCAGTACCTTCGTCTAGAGTGGAAGGTACCATCGATTCGACAGAGTTGATGTCCGCAATATCAACGTTCAGTTCCCTCTGCAGATAGTCCACACTATCCGAGCGCCGTGATTGGAGGATGCGTTTTAACATTGTACGATTACTGAGTAGAATAGTCAGGTCTGCGCCTCTCTCCTGCAGCTGAGCTCGCAGGAGTCTTGAAACCGCCCATATTGAGTTCAATGCTTCACTGGACTGCCCCTCAAATGGCAGGATGCCAATGACATAGACAAAGATGCGCCGGCCTTCCTCTTCTTGAAACCGCTGTTTGAGAGCCTCGATTATGGCAGGTGTACCACCGCAGCCTGTACCACCGCCCAGGCTCGTAAAAATGCAGAATCCTGAAACTCCTTCGAAGCCAAGGTCGCCTAGCTGATCGAAGATGATATCCTTTGACTCAAGTACTGCATTGTAACCATCCATGAACCGGCCACCAACACCAATCTCACTTGCGCCGTAGAGCATAGTATGCTCCTTTGGAATCTCGTACTTTGAGCGCACTTTGGTGAGGTCAGCTCTATCAGTGTTCATCAAGAGGTAGCCCCTGACTCTTGAGGGGAGGCTTCTGTCCTTGCTAGCTTTGAGGTACGACCCCACAATGTTCGAACCACATTCTCCGACGCCGATCGCAAATACCTCTGCTGCCTTTGTCTCTTCTTCTCCAATTCTTGTTGGACCGTTCTGCATGCAATCTGTCTCCTTCTATCATCTCATCATCTTGTCATTGTCTGTGCGATTTCACGTATTGCCCATGAGAGATATGAGCTTATGTCTTCTCTACTATACGTTTCTCGTATCTTTCTGATAGCATCGTCCAAGAACTTCAGCCGTTCATCTTGGCTCGCGGTAGGACTGTACCCGGTCAAGAACATCTTCATGGACTTATGCCAATCATCCATCTTCTCGGCCTTTTCCACCCACTCAGCTCGCATCGCCTTTAGTTCATTGAAGTACTCCAGTGCCTTATCCAGTTGTTCTGCATTATCAAGGTCATCCTCCAGTTTCGTCATTTTATTAAGAGGGAATATCAGTTTGCTGAATTCATCTGGGTGCTTTTCGTATACTCGCTCAATTGTGGAATAATACTTGCTTTGGCTGCGGATCTCCTTGTCGTGAGTTTCCTTGTCTTTGGATGCAATATTCTTTATCATGCCAAGCATTTCGCTTTGTACATTTGCCAATGTGAGGCATACTTCTAGTGGTTCTGTTATGTACTTGGACTCTTGTTGCATCCTCTGAGGGACTTGTTCAATGAGTGACTTGAGCCGCTTTACAAAGTCAGGCATTCCCTGTTCTTCAAAGATGGAGATTGCGCCATTTATCTGCCTATATGCATCATTGCCTCTCTCCCTCACTCTCTCTTGGATCTCTTTAGAGGTTGTGAGCGCTGCAAGTCTGTCAAAGGCTTCTGCGGCATCTTCCAGTTCCGTTGGGGGACTGTCTATGATGTTCATTAGTGTGGCGAGTTCCGCGTCGAGTGGAACCCCAATTGATGCAGCTTTCGAGAATGAGTCCTGAAGGGATGTGGCTTCTTTGTTGAGAGATTCGAGGACTTTACCTGTAATCTTCTTCTCATAGACCTCAATCATCTTTCTTGCGAGCTGGGGGAGACTGAATACTGTTTCAGCTGCAACCGCTATGCTGTTGAGTTCGGTTATTGCGTCCTGAACCTCTGGGGGTATCTCTACTCCTGCTCCCATAAGCTTGGCAGCAGCTAATCTGATTTTTACACCTAGCCTGTATCTCAAGTTCTCAAGGGACTCCTTTGCCTTGGCGAGGATTGTTTCCTTAATCGTGCGCATCTCAGAACGAATCTCTGCGAACTCGTTCATCTCTTTGATTCTGGCTTCCCCCTCATCAAGGTCCGTGATTATGGGCATGAACATTTCTGCGTATGCCGGTTTTATGGTCTGCAGATCTTGGATGATTGCCTCTATCTCTTGATGGCAAGCATCTCTGAAGGTTGCAACACCGCTCTCAACTGCACCCCTCAGGTTCTCTAGCGACTGTAGCAGGAAGACTATGCTTCCCTCCATCTCCTCGAGTTTCGGAGCCTTCTTGCTTAGCTGTGCGTAGTCCAGCACACGGTCTGCAGAAGTTGCTAGCTCGTTGAATCTTACGAGGTAGGACTTGATTTCGTCTTTAACGTACTTCTTGTGCTCCTCATCCATGTTGAAGGCTTTCTGATATACACCAATCATTACGTCTAGTTCGCCTTCCTTCAGCTCTTTGTTTGAATTCGTAACAAACTCTCGTTCTGAAGCAACATCAGTAATGCCAGTGTCTTCAGGCGAATCGGCAGCTTTCTCAATATCATCTAGTAGCTCCTCAACCTTGTCTTTTAGGGTAATCTTTAC
>CAYPUO010000531.1:0-3083 GCA_964413775.1 uncultured archaeon | reverse complement strand
CCAAGCAGCTGAAATACCACTTGATGTTGACGACCGCCCATCTAGATAGAGTATGAAATGCCTTTTCTTAGAGCTGGACCATTGAAGAGGATCATAGAACGGTTTCCATGGAACTGGGAATGAAGCGTGCGACTCAATATTCGGACAGTTCTGTGCCTCCATAACCAGAGTAGTTCTCAATGCATCATCGGATGAAATCTGGAATGATGACCGTTCCAGCTTTCCGCCTTGCCCCTCGACCAGCTCGATAACCTGCTTGAATAAACTGCGAAGAGATAAGCTAATCCTTTGGATATCTTCGAACGGGTCGAGTAGTAGAGTTCCAGTGAGAATGGGCAGTGATTCAGGATATGATGCAATCTCCTGGTAAGTCTTGATAATCGCAGTCCTATAGAGCTCGAGCTGTTGGGTTGTCGCATCATTTGGTGTCGATTTGACTAATCTACTCCACTCAGTGCTATCAAGCACTCTCTCATGCACAAGAAATGTTGGTACCCGGCGAAGAGGTATACCAGCCTTGCTCCTAGACTTCGACTTTTTCTCCTCAGAGCCTATTTCCCACGTAAAACCGATATTGGTCTTAGTGTCAACAACGAGTATGGGTTTCCAGAGTATGCTCAGACCATCTGAGGTGACCTCTCGTCTGAAGAGAATGAGGTCTGCTCGACCTTTCCCCATCTCACTCTCAAAGGGAACCTCTGTACAGAGCAGGTATTCATCATCCCCAGCAAGGTCATCCCCGTACCTGATAACATGTTCAAGACTCCAAGGGCTTGGATAATAGTGTGACAGTTCTTGGTGGACTCGTGATCCAATCTTCCCACTCCTTCTGCGCATGAGACTCCAGAGGTGCCTGACATCGTCATCCGTCAGACATGAAGCAGGTTTTTCAGTCGTGGAGCCATCGGATTTGTGTATGACCTTGGTTTCGATAATCGACCCTCCTTCCAATAGGCGTTGAATCTCGCCAAACATAGGCGATTCAATACCAACCTCCCTAGCCTCTGCAATCTGGCTTTCGAAGAAATTTGTGAGCATCTCTGGCTCGCTATGCTCAATCTGCCCCGTTATCGGCCTATCATCCTTCCAGCGCACACAATAGTGAAATGCAATATCATTCTTGAGGACGCGGAGTATTCGAAGTATGGCGCCACGGAAACCGGCCTTCCCATATCTTCCCTCGGAGTAAATGTAATCGAGATATGGTTTCATCCACATCAGGAATAAGTTCGCATATCTCTGACAGTCCTGATGTGACACATCATAGACGAAGCAGTAGGCATTCAGTACCCGCATTGGTGCCCTGCAGGCATCGATGAAGTCCCACTCAGGCATGGTATGAATAGGCACAACGATGTGACAGTAAGATGACTCGGGATATCCTCGGGCGACTGTGCCATCATGAAGGTAGACATTCTCCATTTCAGGGAATGGGTACCACTCTGCACCTCGGTTCCTTAGTATCGCGCCTCCGATATTGAATACTTGGTTCAACGGGCCGATAGACTCATGTGAGCTCTTGATGCGCCGTACCTCCGTGTTCCCATAGGCCGCTGTCTTCTCGAACAGGATTTGCACCATGTTTTTGCGAATGTTTTTCTCGGCTTCCACGAGGAGTGAATAGTCCGGCATTCCGTCCTCAAGAGATTTGTGGAACTTGTGTTTCGCCTTCTTCCAAATCGTCCTTGAGCTCACATAGAGATGTTTTGTAGTCTTATTGCATATTCCGCGTTGAAGATACACTGCAGTCGAAAGCCCGGTCATTAGAGCCTTAGCAAGTACCCTACTGGGATGTATGGGTAGTGGGTTTCGCGGTCTTCCTCTTCTGCCATTCATGGTACCCCTCCTATGATTTATGTTTATTTTTTGTGACTATATTAGCTACCTGTTTAATATTTATTTTGCTTCAAGAGTTAACTCTGGCGTATCAGAATATTGCTTTGACATATATTTGTTAAAATTGCTTAATAAATTAATATAGGAATATGTTATACACTAATACGAGTTCAAAAGACATCTTCCGAACAAGGAAATGAGTGAACTCGACTGACTCAAGAAACGGGTCAGAAATTAATATAGGTAAAGGCGAAAAGCGATGCCTTGGTCAAAGGGTGTAACAATCTCTGTCAAGATTCCTATCAATTGGGAACTGATGACCTCAAAGTCAAAACAGCGACTCAGGCAAATTGTGGCCCGTGACACGAGAATAATCCGTGCCTATCTTGGAATAATAGAACAATATGAGAACGTGTTGCTGACAGGAAAGAACAGAGAGAGAGTTTCGGAAACAGAATTGGACAAGCTCACATTGACTGCACTGAAAGTCAAGTCTGGATTCAGCCAAAGGCTGACTGTCCCTCATGATTTCAAGAACCGATTTCCAAGGACTTCTACGAATGAATTCACGGAATGCAGAAAGACTGCAACTGCCTTGTATGAGAGCTATCTCAAGCTGAGGAGGAAGCATAAGCGTAAAGCATCTCGTCCTACAACTGTCAATAGGTTTCGTCGTATTCCCAGATGGATTTTTTCTCAGAGATTTCGTTTCATTGAGAAGAAGTTATCACATGCAAGGTACTGGTTGGATGTACGCGACTCTCTCGATTCTGTGCCAGCTGGAAGAAAATGGCATGATAGACTACTACTGCCTCTAAGGGTTTCTCCATTCCACCTCAACCAGCTGGAGAGAGGTGAGATTAAAGCACTGCAGATATTCACTGATTCGTCCGGCAAGTGGTGGGCGACATTGGCAGTTCGTATAGAAATCCCAGAGATTGTAAACGAAGAGCTACCAATCGCTGTTCTGGGAATAGACCTTGGTATCAAAAAGGCAGCCTGTACAACATTAGTCAGACCAGACAAGGTTTCAGAAACAAGATACTTTCGACAACAGCACAAAATCAAGAGAATAGATCAACTTGACACGAAGGTATCAATCCTCCAGAAAGAGATGGATAGTCGAAGAAACAGTGAACAAGGATATGATAAGATTCTGCTCAAACTACGGAAGCTCAAGCATAAGAGAGAAAACGTAGCAAGAGAATATGACCGTGTCCTTGTCAGTCAACTATTGAGCTATATCT
>CAYPUO010000530.1:0-3091 GCA_964413775.1 uncultured archaeon | reverse complement strand
CTGTAGTCCTTTTTGGACTCAATGTATGCTCGGTTCTTCTTGTCCTTTTCGTAGAGCTCTTTGGGATCCTTTATTCTCTTCTTGGTTGGTTGTTTCACAGGTGAGTAGTCTTCATGGCTCTCACCATTGGCGTTAACAGCAACTTCCTCTGGGCACTCTGCGGCCTCTTCAATAAGTGACTCCGTCCATGCTTTGACTGAAGTCGTGTCTGATTCCTCAGCCAACATCTTCTCTACCGGACTTGAAACTGAAACGCTCTCCACACAGTTAAGGCAGCCATATTCCTCTTCCTTGGCCAGAAGGACATCCTCAAGGATCTCCTTTGTTTCTTTGGCGCACTTCTCCTTCTTGTGCTTGTAAGTCATGCTTGTCCCTGCCGTCAGAAATCGACAACAATCGTCAACAATCGACATCACTCTTAACGAATCTTTTGGATATAAGCTTTTGTGCAGGATTTTTAGGGGTCTATTCTTCATTTGCCAGTGCTCTCGCGAATGTGATATAGCCAGTATGAGCAATCATCCATGTAGTGGGGCGTGTCCTTCCTTCTCGCACCATGATCTCACGTTGAAGCACTTCCACTGTCTTGAGCATCCCCCATTTGTTGCTCTCACCCATTGCCTTGCATGTCTTCATGACTTGTTCGATGGTTGGGCTGTAGCTTACAACAAAGTGACTTGGTTTCAGTGCATCATGCACCTTTTCAACTGCAAGCCACGGAGTTGCTAGATCCAGCACCACGGCATCAAGATCGGTCTCATGGATTCCCTCCATGATATCCTGAAGATACATTGTAATCCGATCCATATCTGCGTGTTTCTCAAGGTTCTTCCTGGCACCCCTGTGCATGTCTTCACGGATCTCATACGTGTATACATGTCCAGATGGTCCAACGGCCCTCGATAGTACCCATGCCAGAGAGCCCGAGCCGGTTCCTGACTCAACGACCCTCGATCCGGAACATATGCCGGCACCGTTGATGATTGTAGCCGCATCCTTTGGGTAGATGATCTGAGTGTTTCGACCCATCGAAATCTGAATATCGTTTTGGCTTGGTTTGTGAATCTGGAAGACTGTGCCGGAGTGGCTCGTCACTTTTATGCCATAGGGACGACCTATGACATCATTGTACTCAATGATTCCTTTATTCGAGTGGAACTTCTCGCCTTCCTTAACCTTTCTAATCCAGTTTCTTTTTGCATCAAGAAAGATATAGACATAGGACCCGTCCTGAATTGTATCTGGCATGGATGAAGGACGCTTTCAAACCGATTTGAGTCTTGCTGAGCGTGGTCTGTATAATACGCGCTAAGCTGGAAAGCTTTATTCGATTTCATCGGTCCTCGAATAGGAGGGAGCCTGTTGGACGAGCACGATGTACCGCCTGAGAATAGTTCCGAAGACACTGATAGGTCTGAAAGACATGAGGAACATACAGACAATATAGATGAGCCTCTAGATAATCAGGAAATCCCAGAACAGCCTGTGACTCCAATTCCGAAGAGCGTCCTGGACTATTGTCCTCGGGTGGGAGACGCCCTAGAACTCCTCATCGATCCAAGTATTGGTGCTGTCTTGGGGAGAACCTCATCATTTCATGAGAAGTATCTGAACTTTGGCATAGGTCTGATAGGTGCAGTGAGTGAGACATCAGACGACATCCTGACATCTCTGGAAGGCATGCCAGTCTACCTAGACCTCATGAGCCCACATGTCATCTTCGTTGCCGGAAAACGCGGGTCAGGGAAGAGCTATACACTGGGAATCATTACCGAGGAACTGGCCCTAGCAATGGAGCGGGAAGAGATTCAAGTTGCCGCTGTAGTCATTGACACGGTTGACGTATTTCGTCAGATGGGCGACCCAAACGATAGTCAAGCTAATCTGCTGTCCAAATGGAATCTGCAGCCCCGAGGATTTCCTGTTGCAATATATATCCCCCGGAGTACATACCTTGGTCTTCCAGATGAGGTCAAGAAGAGGGCTCAGCTGTATCCACTGGCGATAAGTCCTCGAGAACTCACTAACAGTGATTGGGGCTATGTGCTTGAACGTGGTGGTCAGCTCAGCACAACAATGGACAATCTGATTGGCGATGTGCTTGAGGCAGTCCGAAAGGGATACTACCTGGAGAACGGGGAGAAAGTGCCTCTAAAGAGAGACTTCAGCATCAAGGAGATGATCCGCTGCATAGAGTCAAACCCGTCTATCATCGAACTCTATCAGTTGTCAACTCGTACTGCACTTGTCCAACGTCTACGAAGCGCAGACAAGCTAGGTGTATTCTACTCTGGCGGCACAAGTGCTCAAGACCTAGCCGTTGGAGGACAGATAACAATCATTGATGTAGCTCCGTTGGGGTCTGAATCTGAAGCCGTCCTGGCTATCCTGACCAATATGCTATGTAGGCAAGTGCTCACATACCGGATGGCATGGACTGATGATGGAACCAGTGCGCGAGAGGAACTACCTCCAACCTGGCTCATTGTTGACGAGGCGCACACACTTGTCCCAAGGTCTGGCAGTACTCCCGCAAAGGACGCAATCATAGGGTATGCTAAGCTGGGTCGAAGATTCGGGTGTAGTCTTGTTCTGTGCACCCAGCAGCCCTCAGCAGTTTCAGACGATGCAATCTCACAGGCTGATGTCCTTATCTCCCACTCCCTGTCGCATGATGGTGATATTCGAGCTCTCCAACAGAGAGCACCGGCTGTAATGCTTGATGAGTTCAAGGACAAGGTCTTCATCAGTAGCCTTCCGAGAGGTTCTGCTCTTGTATTCGATCAGGCCACCGAGAACAAGCGTGGCTTCATACTGCAGGTCCGCCCGCGCCTGTCTCAACATGGTGGCTCTGACAGACTGTCTGGCCTCTTCGAAGCCGCCAGACTTCTCCCGCAGCCGCACGACTATGTAGAAGAGGAGACTGAGGAAGAAGTTCCTGTCGAGGACGAAACGGGCGAAGCTCTCCCGGAGGTCCCTCGCCCTCCATTGAATCTCAGTCAGGAGGACTGGAAAGTCCTTGATGACTGGATGAAGAAGTATGTTGAGCAAATGTTTGCAGATCTCAGTCAGGGCGTCATGATTACTACCC
>CAYPUO010000529.1:0-3091 GCA_964413775.1 uncultured archaeon | reverse complement strand
AAGTAATGCACGGCATCGAGCAGCTCCATTTTGGTGTGCCTAAGAGCAAGGACCTCGTTGAAGTCACACTCCCAGAGTCAGAAGAAGTGATCTATATTCGTATGCCAACAGAAACCGAGGAGTAGATGTCCCTCCTTGTTCTCCTTCTGGTTCTCATTTGATTATGACAACTTTGTTCACGTGTTCAGTAGGGCACTTCATACTATTTGAAACGAGGCAGTACTTCGCCGCAAGCTCAAGGGCTCTCTCAGCTTTTGGCTTGATATCATCTGACCCCACAGACACAGTCGCTGAAATGTGGATTTTTGTGAACTCGAATCCTTTCTCCACTCTCTCCAGAGTGCCTTTTGCAATGCAAGAGAAGGACTTGTAGTCGAATCTAATCTTCTTGGAAAATGTCACAAATGTAGTCATGAAACAGGATGCAGCAGCAGCAACAAAGAGGTCCTCAGGTGAGAGCATACCCTCGGGGCCATCAAACTCCGGGGGCGCCGCAACTTCGATAGCTGGTTTTCCATCTGTCAGCATAATCCCTTCGCTGCCTTCTGTCCAATCTACTCGTGCAGTATATTCATGCAATTCGCTCACTGTTGGCACCGTGTTTGTCTAGCGCAGCATCAAGAAAAAGAGTTTGGATGCGTTGAAGACTAGGCTTTGACATCAATGACATGCTCATGAGTAGTAGGGCAACGCATGCTATTGGCAACAAAGCAGTACTTCGCTCCGAGTTCAAGAGCTCTCTCGAACCTTGACCTGAGCTCTTCGGAGGGAATGACTAGCTTGGTCTTTGAGTGAATTTTCGTAATCTCATAGCTCCGATCGACTTGTTCTAGGTAGCCGGTTGATTCTACCTCGAATGAATCGAACTCGATATGCATCTTCTTGGTGAAGTACACAAACGAGTTCATGAAGCAGACGGCACCAGCGGCTACAAAGAGTTCTTCTGGCGAGTAGTTTCGTATCGTCCCCTCTCCCTCTGGGGGAATGCCAGTCCTTATCTCCGCTTGCCCCTCAACAAGGACTCTCCCTGACTTATTGCCGGTCCACAGAACCTTCACGTGGTATTGTCCTGATGGCTCACTCATATCTAACACTTACTGATTCGCACGTGCTTCTAGTGATATTGTTTGTGGAATAGGCTTAGGACTTGCGCGCCTTAAACACCATGAAGAATGGGATTCTCCTCTCTCTCTCAAAGAACGCATCATCGGTTTCTGGTAGTGGCTCTTCGATGGCCCGAATGTTCAGGCCAGCATCAACTAATGCAGTAATGTATGAGGAAACAGTCCGATGATAGAATGTGATGGGCTGAGGAAACTTCTCTCCATCTTTTGTCCTCCAGTATCTCTCATATGGCTTCTCTGCTGAGTAGTCATCGACCTTGAAGAATAGTCCTCTTCTTCTCTTTGTGGTTGGATCCCTCTCTCCCATCTCCCAAGACCCAGGTCCGTAGAAATCGAAAGCCGGATGCACAACTGAGAACACTAGCACGCCTCCGGAACGTAGGACTCTCCTGAACTCGTAAATTGCCTTCCTCATACAAGCAACATTAAGCAAGACTAAGTTACACAACACAATATCAAACGAATCATCAGCGAGGGAGTCAAGGCTACAGATGTTTCCGATAGCATAGGTGATATCAAGTTCCTGCGGCGTCTTGTTAGAGGCCAGTTCGACTAACTTCTTAGAAGAGTCAATACCTGTCACATGTGCTCCTAGTCTAGCATAGTGTCGCGAAAGGTACCCCTCACCGCAGCCTGCATCCAGGAGGTCCTTCCCTTCAACTTCTCCTATCAACGACTGGGTACAAGGGTTTAGTATTTGTCGATGGTGCGGTCTCCCCTGGTCCGAAATCAGGTCAGCGAAGGCCTCTGCATTTGCATCCCACTGCTCTTCAATACTGTCGACCATGTCATGAGGCAGGTATTTCATGGTTCTAAACCTTTGGAACACGAAGCCACAGAAACCAATGTTGCAAGCCAGATTTGTAGTAGCACATCTTGTTTTTCCGGTTGCCGACTGTCTTGTCTATTTCTGCTCCCTTCGTGATATCATCAGGTCCGAGGCCGCCATCGAGAGGAGTATCTCGTCAGAGTACCTACTATCATACTTGAGTCCTTTCTTGAAAACACCAATCGCTTCGAATCCAATCTTCTGGTATGCTGAGTAGGCATGTGTGTTAGACGCTTCCACACTAATCTGAATAATCTCAACCCCATATGACATGAAATGGGCTGCTATCTCTTGCATCATACGTTTCGCAATGCCAAGGCCTCTGGAGTCTTCCCTGACCACGACCTGTACCATCTCTATTCGGTGCCGTTCACCAGACCACTGTTTTCTTACGCCTGTGCATATACCAATTACTTCTTTCCCGGACAGACAGCACACGCTGTAGACCTCTTCAGACCCAGGTGCTAACAAGTCCCGTCGCTGCTGGACCACTGTTTCGACGGTCACCCCTTGGAAGAGGCTTGTCACTATTGACTCCGCGTGTGATTCGTTATAGGCTTTGATTTCTGCTGTATTTCCGTTTCGAAGCGTGTATACTGTCATACCAAGCCGTGTCCCACTGCTCCTATGCCTTCAAGAAGATAGCGATGTTCGGGGCTTTCACAGAAAACCCGGTATCTGATACTCGGAGGGTTTACTGAATGGGGTGGCAGCCCTAATTGACACTAGATGAACTTATGGAAGAGATGATAAGGTGACGTGTGATACTCTAATCTGGACTGAGTCACAGCTCATTCATTTTGATAATATGCCTGAAGATAACAGTTCATACAGGATGTGAGCAGCATGATACAGTGTCGGAGATGTAAGAAGAAGATACGAGGAGAACCAAGTTACATAGGGTCTCCGCCTCGCCCTTATTGTAAGAGCTGTGCAGAGAAGGTTGCGCAATAGATACTCTCTAGAAGCAACAGAGCTGCCAGCGAGATAGATAGGTGAGTAGAAGGAGTGGACCGGGCGAGATTTGAACTCGCGCCCTTCTGCTCTGGATATCAATGTGATGCATTCTCGCTATGGTATCTGTAGATCGTCTGATTCGCAAGACCCATCTCCGACTTCATTGTGAGTGAACCGCAAG
>CAYPUO010000528.1:0-3111 GCA_964413775.1 uncultured archaeon | reverse complement strand
CCTGAGCTTGTTCGTTTGGATTATTGGGTCGTCTATATCATAGGCAACAATATCGGATCCGTCAGCGACTAATCTCTCACTAATCTGACCCTTTCCGCACCCATAGTCCATTATGGATGATGGCTGCTTTGATTTTATGAGCTCAACTAGGCAATTGTCCAGTATATCCGACTTGGTCGTATCTTCTAGGCTTCTGAGAAACAGGTCAAATCCTACCATCTCAGGCATTGATTCCTCATATAGAGACCTTGCCATGAGATCATCTAAATCGTTTCTGAAATGGAACCTGTAGCTCAGGAAGGCTCGCTTTGTCATCTGCACGAACTCTCGGTGGTTCAGGGGTATGATGGAATGGCCGAGGTCACAGAATTTCAAGCCGTCAGTGTTAACAATCAGATTATGGGGATGAAAATTCGTAATGACAATGCCCCTCTTCTTGCAGTCCTTGAGAAGACTAATTATGTCTTCAAGATATCCACCTTTGTACACCTCTCCACGGTGCAGTTGAACCTTGAAGACGACTTCTCCACTGCTTTCGATGATTGCTTCAAGCTTAACCAGATTATTCGATAGTTCCTTCTGAAGGATTGACTCTCTAAAGAACTCACGATGCCCGCTCTCAAACTGAGTCCATCCAAACCTGAAATGTTTGTATGCGTGAGTGCCGTCCGTCCAGACAACCCCTTCACGTCCCTTACCAAGGAAGGTCAAACCCGAATTGTTTGTAAGCTCGGATGCGACTTTCCTTGAGTATGATATGAATGAGTCATCACATTCCATTGGTTGAGAGCCAAGACGATATGATTTCACATTCTCTTTCAGACTACTCAGGAAATTGTCTATTAATGCATAATCGAAGTCAGTGAACCTCTGATAGAACCTCTGGATCTGAGTGTCTGAAAACAACACCTTGAGATTGTCTACAAAATCCTTGATTTCGTAGAGATTCGTATCGAATGCTCTGAGTTTCCTCAATGCCTCCATGATACCTTGGACTCTGTATGCATTAAGGATATACTGAATAACACGCTTTCTCAAGTTAACCTGTAACCCATCTACTATCCGTTTTCTTGCCTCTGCATCAATCGTTAGTCGTACCCTTGCAGGGAGTGGTCCGTACAGTTCTTCTTGTTCCAGATAGTAATCATTCATGCACCTTACAAATGCGCTTCCGATAAAATCTGAGAATAGACGGTCGAGTGAGAGAGCTACTGACCTATCTGAGATTCTGTCTTGCCGAACTGCCAAATTACAATGAACAACAGCACGACCTCGAATGTATCTGTTCAATATGCCCCAGAAGGTATCTCCTCTTCTTGCCCTAACTTCCGCAATCTGAGGAGAAATTACAGGAAAGTCACGCAGGCACTCAGGGTTCAAGACTAAATAGCTTCCCCCCAGAGGGACGAAACCTAGACCCTTATCTACAGATGCGGGCAACAGCCTGGCCCGCGTCAGTTCCTTGCCATGGATAATCTGAACGAGCGAATTCCCAAGTTGCAGGTTTCCATAGAGAGGGAACTCAAGATGTGAATAATGTAACCCTGAATAATCATAGAAGTATTCATTCAGGCTTGACAGGAATGACCATCCATGCTCTGCCACTTCTGGCAGCAGCGTTCCCTGCGAGTCAATTGCACTGAGTCTGTGATACACATCGATAAGCTGAGTCCTGAGCACGCTCATCCCCGGAACTGGAGGATCTCCTGTTATCCTGAGGGATGCAATCGCCGCTCCCTCTTCTCTCAGTCTAATCACTTCGCTGATTATCTCTGAAGCAGTCAGTTTCTTTACTACATCTTCTTCTGTTAAGTATGACAGACGGATGTCATCATCTAGGATCCATGCCACGCCACTCGGCTCTAGAAGAGCTTCCTTGCGAAGAAAATAGTGGAGGACCGACCTCCCCCCGGAAATGCTGCAGGAGTAGTCATTCTCCGTAATGCATTCACCAAGACGATTGGACTCGACTATCGAATCTATCTCTGACTTGGAGTGGACTAGTGGATTCAGACAAGCGTATTTTGGCTCTGCAGAGAGGTCCAGTAGCCTGTCCGTTTCAGCCGTATTGTCCACCAATACAACTCTTGCAACAAGCCGTTTTGTGCTCTGTATTGCCACTAGATCGTCTAGCAGGAGAGATAATGATTCAATTCGTGTTGCAATGATTCCAACAACAAGCTGAATTTCCCCTTTTCGAGGCTCAACATGGTAAGAAGGAATTTTGTGAGGCGGTTTCTGAGCCAGCATACTCTCAATATCGACATTAAAGAGGTCTAGAGCCCTGGCTTTGAAAGCGCTCGCCTGTTCCGCAGTCATCCTCGGCGCGTACTTCAGATAAAAGCGAAACAGACCTTTCGTTTTCTTGTCTGCTCCAGGGCTTGAGAGCCGTTCTACACTGGGTAGAGCAAAATGGTGGACAAGATGACTTGGCATTTGACATATCCTGAGGTTTCCCATATCCAAGAGTCTGATACACAAATCCCGATCAGTGGCGCTATCAAGAGCCTCATCAAAGCAGCCTGCTCTCAACATTGAAGCAAACCGGACAAAGAGACTGGATCCCTGAACATGTGGATTTCCGATAAGGAATTTGTCTGATTTCAACTCGGTGGGAATACTTTGGTGAATCCCGGAGTCTTTGAGTGACTGATGCCTTACGATTCCAGCATAGACCCAGTCGTACTTCCCTTCAATCGCTGTGGTTAGACAGGCATTGAGGTAGTTGGAGTCCCACGTGTCGTCGTCATCTAGTGTTGCTATATATGTGGCATTCGGATTGTAGTCTTGTTCCAGAAGATATACTAGCCCAGAGTTTATTGCTCCGGATAGATTTGGTGTCCTCGTGTTATTGATTAATACTATATTGAGCTCTCGCGAAAAGGTATTACAGATGGCTCTTGTCGACTCTATCATGCAATCTTCTGGTTCGGCTATAATCACTATAATATCGGGATGGTATACCTGAGATGTCACTGACTGAAGCGCCCTTTTCAGGCTCTCAGGACGCTCCTTGGTGGGGATAATCACAGCCAATTTGAACAAAGCTGGTTTCCCTCTTCAGCATGCCTTCGTCGTACCTCTTCATTGACTTCTTCCACAGCCCTCAGC
>CAYPUO010000527.1:0-3123 GCA_964413775.1 uncultured archaeon | reverse complement strand
CCTTCAGAAACCTCTTCGAGGCAACTTTCAACTGGTTAGCCCAGCGACCGTGTGCCAGAAAGAGGGGCATAGGTACAAGGCTACCGTTTGACCCCGACTGGATCATCGAGTCACTATCAGATTCCACTATCTATATGGCGTACTATACCATTGCACATTACATCTCAGGATACAAGATTAGACCAGAGCAGCTACCGCCTGAGTTCTTCGACTACATCTTTCTAGGTAAGAGGACTCCGGAGAAGGTCAGCGAGAAGACAAGTATCGATGTGGGTCTGCTGAAGACCATGCGAAACGAGTTCACCTACTGGTATCCCAACGATCAGAGGCACACCGCACCATCTCATATCTCAAATCACCTGAGCTTCGCAATATTCCACCATGTTGCCATCTTCCCAGAGAAGTACTGGCTACCCATGATTAGTTTGAACGAGCACCTGATTATGGAGGGTGGCAAGATGTCCAAGAGCAAGGGAAATGTCATCCCCCTTGTCGAGATACCTAAGAAATATGGAGCAGACATCTATCGCATGTATGCAATCTCAGCAGCAGAGCCAGGGTCTCTGATGATGTGGGTTGAGAGGGATGTCCCCGCTGTGCGGAATAGACTGAATCAGTTCATGGACATTGTAAGTAAGTTCGGTAAGTACGAGCCGAGAGTGCTGACAAAGAAGGACAAGCCGAGCTTCATCACAAGATGGCTGTTGTCAAGGATTAACACAATCATCCAGCAAGCGACAGAGTCCATGGAGAACTTCAAGCCTCGCGACTACGCGATTGCAGTCACAACTGAGGTTGTCCGAGCAATCACTCACTATCTGAAAAGAGATGAAGTTCCCCGGGAGGAACGTAAGGCGACGATGGCATACGTATGTGACATCTGGGTGCGGCTAATGGCTCCTATGACTCCTCATGCCTGCGAGGAGCTGTGGTCAAAGATGAAGCGCAAAGGGTATGTTTCTCTGGCTCCTTGGCCTCTGGCGGACAAGAAGTTGATTGCCCCTTCAGTTGAGAGAGCACATGAGGTTGTTGACGCGACCATACATGATGTCCGTGAGATTGTTCGACTGATGAAAGGCAAGAAGGCCACCAAGGTCCATGTCTATGTGGCCCCTCAGTGGATGTTCGATGCGATGAACAGTGTGAAGAAGGCCAATATGCCTCTCATTGTAGGAAACATCATGAAGCATCTGATGGGTGACCCGAACTTCAGACAACATGGGAAAGAAGTGAAGTCTATAGTGGACAGGATTGCAAAGGAGAACGGTCTCTGGGAGTACTCCGCAAATGCGAAGGACGAGATGGCGACGCTCGTCGACTCTGCCAGATATATGTCTTCTGAGCTGGGGCTATCAATAGAGGTCCACAGGTCTGAAAGTGTAGACTACGACCCTCAGAACAAGGCACGATTTGCATTACCTGGACGTGTATCTCTCTTCATTGAGTAGGCTGTCGGATGCAAAGATCACATGCTACTTACCTGATTGACTTGCCTAGGTTCGATCAGGGCTCGCAACGTAGGCGGAAAGTAACTTCTCCAATCGCTTGCTACATACTTGGTACTGGTTTCTCACGTCCTGTTCCCTGCTCTTCCTCACCGCCCGAGTCCTCGTCGGAGCCAACTGGTTTCACTCTCCAGACTGCAACCATGCCGATGATAAGGATGAATGGAAGTGGTATTCCGAACACTATGGCACCAACGGGTACGATAAGGACTGAAGCCCAGGCTGCTATGAGCCCTGTCACGACACAGCGTTTGAGGGTGGATCTGCTCCTCAGGTAGTCAAGAATATCGCGAATGAATAGGATGTTGAGAACTAGTGCTACTACAGTGAGGGGGTACATCAAATGTGGGATTGCAAGAAACAGGAGGCTCCCAGCTATCTGAAATGTACCGGTCGCTGACACCAACACCCAGCTATTAGGGATGAGACCATAGTACACTGAGCTGTTGGTCATTGACAGCGACATTGGCACCAGAAAGACGCAGAGTCCCAGTATGACTGCTATCAGCTCGTGATTTCCCAGTTTGCCCCTGAATATTGAAGATAGTGTGCTGCCAGAGTCTTCTCTTGGTGCGTCAGGGCTACATGCTCGCCTCAGTAGGTATGGAATGACCACAAGCACAAGGAGTGGCCACATTACGGCATACAGCCCGTGAGTTAAGGCGTCAAACACAATGTTGTATGCCGAACCATAATCCATGAGTGGTGATGCCACCCATAATAGGAAGTCGCTTAGTAAGACAGGAACTATCGGGAGCGATAGCACAAATGCAAGACCGAAGGGTCTTCCATCTGACTGGTCACTCACTCTCTGGTGCAAGATATAATCGAACGTCAGCGCTATCCAAGCGAAAACCCCGATGATTATCACCATTGAAACGAGCGGTGTTGCTGTAAAAAGCAGGACGAAGCTTAGGAAGAGTAGGATTACTGGGAGGAATAATACAAATGCAGGACCGAAGGCCTTCTCATCTGGCTGGTCGTTTGCTCTATGGTGCAGGGTCTAGTCATAAGCCAGCCCTGGCCAAGTGAAGGCCAAGATGAATATCACTACGGAAAGCAGATTGTATGTCCATGGCATGGTGAAGGCACTAGGCACTTTGCCTACCTGAAACAGCATACATGCATATCCAGATGATGACCCGATTGAGAGGTAGAAGGGCAAGAGCAAGATGATGATGTATTTCTGCACTATCGAGATGAGCCACTCTCTATCCATACCACATTCGTCTCCATCTGTTGACTGTGTCCTTCTAGGAGGGGTAGGCTAATAGGCATTTCGAAGGTCGAAAGAATGAACGGATGTTGGTCTTCGGTGGTCAGAACGCGACTTCTCCTTTGAGTAATAGCTCACTGCTTTTCTCTGGCCTTATCTCGTTAGCGCACTGTGAAGACGCTATACTCTCCCGTGTACGCGGTCCTCTCAACTCGAATATCAGTGACATCCGCAGCTGGCGGGCCCCTGCGACAAAAGTCAATTAATTCTTCAACTGAGCTCTCTTCGCCCTCGAACACTGCTTCGACTTTTCCGTCATACGGATTTCTCACCCAGCCGTTGACCCCCTTCATGGTAGCTTCTTCCTTTGTAGTAGCTCTGAAGAACACACCTTGGACTCTG
>CAYPUO010000526.1:0-3124 GCA_964413775.1 uncultured archaeon | reverse complement strand
GTGACATATACAACAAGATTATCGACCATAGCATGTGGCTGAACGTCCGGACGCCACCATTCGGATGCTGATGTGCGTAGACCGACCCAGAGTGAAACGTTCGGTAATTGCAGCGAAGAAACATCAACAGAAACATAGCCCGAACTGAACCAAGTCCTCGCGGCTGACATAGAATCAAATTCCTTGTGCCACAGATAAACGCCCCCGTTGTCAGGATCCCCTATTGATACAAAGATCTCACAGAACCCGGTGGGCGAGTACCCGTACTGGGTCCATGTGGTATCTGCCCAGTAGTCAAGGGAAATCCCCACCGCAGTCACATCACCTCGGTCGATTGTAAGGTTTTGAACAGCATATGCTTTGTCGCCAATGTCATACCAGTACCCATTTAATCCCCCACCCGCATCGTAGTTATATCCGAACAGCTGGAAGTTCGCAGCACCACCAGGGTTCCCACCAGAAGACACCCACTGTGACGTGAATGCAGGGTTACTCACGTTGTAGACTGAAGGCTCATCATGAGTCAGGTATGTCCAGTTGCTATTTGTATCAAATCCAGAATTGACAACCCAAGTTCGGTTCTCCGTTATACTTGTAATATTCGTGAAGACTGTATGCCCTTCCCAACCCTCGCCCAATGGGACAGCAAGAGAAGCACCAGTTGTAGTCTGTGTCCCAGAATTGTAGTACAGGGGTTGGTCAGTGAAGGTATCAGTGCGGTTTCCATATTCAGATGCATTCAGAGAGTCACCTGTTCCTGATAATTCAGTTGGCGCCCCTGATAGGTCATACTTGGTGGTTACCTGATTGGCTCCTGCGTTGCCGGTATTGCCAGCTTGGGGCTCATCGACATCGGTACCTGCACTGTCTGTTAGGGGTCTGTTCGGTACGAAGGGACTGACAACGATTCCACAGAGCAATGGAACCAACATGCCGAAAACAACAAGAATCTTCTTTTTATCCAAGGTGGAACCTCCAAGGCGCTGACTACCAGACCTGCAGCGAACTCGATATCAATGTTGCCTGTTACATGTTTATTACCTAAAAAGCTAGCGTGTGAATCCATGTTCCATTAATGGAATATCTCAACGAAAAATCGCTATGGACTTTGCTGATACCTGACCGACAGATTAAACAGGCGTGCCACAGAGTACGCAGAAGAAAATGAGAGTATACAGAGTCTCAGATGTACAGGCCGTCATGAGAGAAGGATATTCCGCGAGCTACGTCGCAGACATTCGGTTGAATCAGTCAACCGATAGCGCAGGTGTCATCATGGTTAATGTATCCAAAGGGACGCGTACACAGGGGCACGCACACGGACTGCTTGAAGAGATGTTCATTCCCATGGGACACATTAAGATTGGTGTCGACGCTGCCATTTTGGATCTTAGTTCGGGAGACGTGGTAATCGTTGAACCGTATGAAAAGCACTGGTTCGAGGCTCCAGCTGATGAGGATGCCACAATTATCGCAGTCAAGCTGCCGAATCTGAAAGATGACAAACTGTCCTAGAATGTATCTTCTACTGATTGTCCTTGTCATCATCATCAAATGAGAGGTAAACTGAACTAGGCCGACCTTTGGAAGCTGAGGGTACCGACCTTATCAGCACTCGTTTCATACGATACCACTCCCGATATCTGTGACGTCGGCCGATGATTCCTGCAAGAGTGATAATGGCAAAAGCTGTCGCTCCAACTGCCGCAAGCTCCGTGATTGAAGAGAAGGCATTAGAATTGGCAATAACAGCGATAACTGCAATCGCTGATAGTATGATTGTGTTCAGATAGCAATCACATGTTATCCCCAGTTCTGGTGGGCCCACTCGAAAGTCCTCAGGTTCGGAACCTGGTGCCTTGTTCAGATAGTAATTGAACAAAGCGATAATGGGAACTCCAATCACTAGTAGTACTCCAGTAAGTACATCCATGCTGCAATACGCTCATGCTTCTTATTCGGGTTCAGCCACTTTAAGGTAGCTGAAGCCCCATTGGCCTTCAAAGGGGATTTCAGAGCCTTTGCTCGGAGTTATGATTACAAAAACGGAAAAATCTTTTCGCACATCCTCAGATGCATCAGTAACGCTGAATTTTCCTTTTGTGAGGGCGATCTTGTGACCCGTCTTTAGCTCCTTAAGCTCAGGATGCTGTGAGATATCTACTCCAACCCGTGCATGCATGCCTTCGTTTCTGACCACAAGCATATAGGTATCATTGATGGTTTCAACGGACAAGACATCCATCCATCCCATCAGCTCTTCCGGCAGTTTGGAAACTGCAACAGGAGCCTCTGATGTCTTAATTTCAATTGGCTGCATTGTTCCTTGAATCTCGTTCAGTATTGGAGTTATGCTAGAGGTGTCCCAGCCCTTTTTGACGAAGAATTTCAGAGCATGTTCCGCTATCTTCTCCAGACCAGGTTTTAGCTTATCGTTCATAGAAGATGATACCTTGTACAGCATTAGGAATGAAGACAATGCGCCATCCTCCTTGCCATATGCAACACCGATCTTGTACGCGGTTTCTGCTAGCTGCCAAGCATTCTCATTGTCATCGAAAAGAATGGAGTATTTCGCTATGTCGTTCAGCATCGCGATGGTAACATCAGGGTAGTCGAGCTTGCTCTTTGTTAATGAAAAGCCACCCATGAATTTTCTCAAGATCTGCATAGTAACATAGAGACCTTCAGAGGTTTCCATCATGTCTTCGAGTCCGAGCCTATGCAACAGACTATCATAGAGGCTGTAGTAGTAGTCAATCTCTTCATAGTCCTCCCGTATTATCGCGATAACTATCCTTACAAAGAACACGGATGCTTTCAGGTTGTTGTCTTTTACGCCAGCAAACATCAAGAGCCTAAACGCCTCGTCACTAATAGCAAGTGCGTCTTCAACCCCTTCACGAGTTCCTCGGTATAGGTGACAGATCATTTCGAGGTAATAGAGAAAGAGTGTTAGGTCCGATGCATGCGCTACTAGCTTCTCATGGGTCTCGCGGTCCTCTGTTAATGTGGAAACGATTAGCAGACGCTCTATTTCGGTCTGGACCGCTTCAATCTCTCGAGCCAGGGACTCATACTTCCCTTTGATGAAATCATCAAACATCGTTGGCATGCCGGCCTT
>CAYPUO010000525.1:0-3129 GCA_964413775.1 uncultured archaeon | reverse complement strand
AGATGGATGACAAGACATGAAAAAGCTTCTCGTATCACTGACCGTAGCAGAGAGAAAACGCCTGATAGCCAAGGGACTGCTTGCTCTTGATGAAGTACAGACCGCACTGAAGGAGGGGTATCTCTGCATAACCCTCGGGACCACATCATCATACCTAGTAGAGGAGATTCTCGGGACCTACGACAAGACCAGACATATCGCTGGCCTCAGCGTCAAAGAGGGCATCTCAATCCTAGCAAAAGACAAGCGAACCTTCGATGCCATCTTCCACAAGGGAGAATATATCGACAATAAGAAGGTCATAGACGTCATACGCGAGCTAGGCCCTGATGATGTAATCATCAAGAGTGCAAATGCACTGGACAGGAACATGCTGCCCCTAGTGCTCTTGGCAAGCACAACCGGAGGGACAGTGGGTTCTTTCATCGGCGCGGTTGCGTCCAGAAACATCACGTTAGTCATGCCTGTGGGGCTTGAGAAGTGCATCCCGATATCATATGATGACATTATTGGCCATATTGGTATGGATGACTGGGACTACTCCATAGGGATGCCAGTTGGGATCATTGCTGTACCAGAGGGAATTCCCTTTACTGAGATTGATGCTCTTGAGGCCCTGTTTGGGGTCCTAGCGATTCCAATCGCCGCTGGCGGAGTAAATGGGGCAGAGGGAGCAATCACCCTCTTCATCGAAGGTTATGATGAGGACATCGAAAATGCGTACAACTTCTTGAAGGGACTGAAGGGTGAGCCACCATTTCCAACGATTGAGGACGTTGTCCAAGACTTCTGGTAGCTAGGAGAGACCGACTGTGATTAACGATGATCCTGTGATTGAAGACCGAGTTATCCAGACACAGGACCTGACCAAGATTTTCGAGAAGGGTAAGAAGAGAGAGGTCGTTGCACTTGACTCTGTCAACTTTGAGGTCGACCGCGGTGAGGTATTTGGACTCCTTGGTCCGAATGGTGCAGGAAAGACAACTCTGATCCGGATTCTCGTCGGTCTGTTGACACCCACAAGCGGAGTAGCTACTATCCTCGGGAAAGATGTGACAAGGAACCCTGACTATGTACGAGAAAGGGTCGCGCTGCTACCACAAGAAGCTGGGATTTACGAGAGACTCACTGCTCGAGAGAACCTGATATACTACGGAGGCTTCTACGGCATTTCCAGTGATGTGTTGAACAGGCGGGCTGACGCCCTCCTAGACATGGTAGGCCTCAGAGAGAAAGAAGACTATCAAGTGAAAGGGTTCAGCGGTGGCATGAAGAGGAAAGTGCTTGTCGCAAGAGCCCTCATTATTGAGCCACAGATTGTGTTCCTTGATGAGCCAACAACTGGCATAGACACCATCGGAGCGCGGATAGTCCGGAACATGCTGAAGAAACTCAGTGCCGAAGAGAAGCGCACGATAATCCTCACTACCCATGACCTCAGTGAGGTCTCCGAACTCTGTGATCGGGTGGGTATCCTGAACGATGGCAGACTTGCTGCGGTCGGCAAGCCCTCCGACCTTGAGCAGAAGTTCAAGGCTGCAAATCTCGAGGATGTCTTCATGGGGCTAGTAACTGGAGAAGGAGTATATGGAGAGAGAAGATAATGACGCGCCTACACCTTAGTACAAAGACATATTGGATGCTCAAGAAAGAGGTCAAGGAAGTCCTCAGGTCACGCTGGTTGCTTGCAGGATTCATCATAAGCCCCATATTCGCCTGGATGTTTGAGGGCTTTTTCCTCTCATTCATTGTGAGCCAATCAGCAGTGGAGCCAGAACTCGTCTACATGACGAATAGTGACACAGGGCCGTGGGGAGCCAACCTCGCCAACAACATCACTGAGCATCAGACTATGCTTAAGATAAGTCAGATTGTCAATGTCACAAAACAGCAGGGACAAGCGCTGGTGGCCAACAAATCAGTCACAATATGGGTCTATATCCCTGCGAACTTCTCTGAATCCTTGGAAACTACAACTACATCGACGCTGGAAATCTGGGTAAACACGGTCAGCATCCGAGCATCTACTACTGCCGCATATATCCAGTCATACGCATATACAGTTGTCAATGCCCAGATCACCATCAGGTCTCTGCAAGTCAATGTCATATCCGTGACCCCACAAGCGACCTTCGGACACCAGCTGGCAATCTTTCTAGTGATGGTCACGTCTGTGCTTGCGCCAGCTCCATTTGTTAGTAGGGCATTCGCAGGTGAAAGAGAGAGGCACACACTTGAAGCGCTGCTTGTTGTGCCGATGAGCCGTCTCAAGATCATGGGAGCAAAAGTGGCAGCAGGGATCGTCCTTACCATGATATACTCAGTGTTCACGGTAGTAGGCATCCTCGCCTATAACTGGTGGATCATATTCCGCGCTGCACCTCTACCTGTAGGCGTGGCAGATCAGTACATCAACCTCTACACGGTAAGTGTGGAATCTATCCCGATTATATTCTTCTGCCAGTTCTTGGTCCTTCTCTGCGCAATTGGAATTGGGATTACAATCTCCACGCTCGCAAAGGACCAGGCAAGCTCTGACTCAATAAACAACCTCGTGCTCCTAGTGCCAACATTTGTTGTGGGTATACTGGGATTCTCGGGAAGCATATCTCAGTATGGAGGCTGGTTTGGGTTCTTTGTCCTAGCGATCCCGTTCTCCCACGCCATCATTATCCTGAATGGAGTCCTGACGGGAACGGCAACGCTCCTAAGCATTACATGGGACATCCTCTACCTCGTCATCTTTACTGTGGTCTTTCTAATCATAGGAGCGAAGCTATTCGAACGAGAGGCAATCATCTCATAGCCTGGAGTGGCCTAGGTGATAGGCCATTTCGGTTCTATTGTCACGCCTGATCGTTTGATGAGTG
This sequence comes from uncultured archaeon, assembly GCA_964413775.1. GTDB lineage: Archaea > Asgardarchaeota > Thorarchaeia > Thorarchaeales > Thorarchaeaceae > MP5-2226. The sequence goes on along the minus strand of CAYPUO010000525.1, from coordinate 259 downwards.
CATCACTATGTTCCAGTGCCTTCTGGCGGATCTTGTCCTCATCAAGTGTGAGCAGTTGCTTCTCTCGCATCAAGGGCCTGCCATCCACAATCACAGTATCAACATACTGCCCGCCTCCTGCATAGACCAAGTTCGACACAGGATTGGTGTTTGGCATGAGGCCAATTGCAGCCATGTCCACGATGATGAGGTCTGCCTTCTTACCGACCTCAAGTGACCCCCCCTCATTCTCAATCCCCATAGCACGGGCTCCCCCTAG
>CAYPUO010000524.1:0-3134 GCA_964413775.1 uncultured archaeon | reverse complement strand
CGGACTATGCAGCAAGAGGGGTATTGACAGATACAGTGAATCTGTACTTGAGAATTATAAAATCAGAACCAAATGAGGAGGAATGAAAATTGACACGAAAATTTGATACATACAAGTATCTCCTGCAGACCTTAGACCCTGTGCATATAGGTACAGGCGGCATGACGTTAGGAGGAGTTGACAACACAATTGTGAGAGAAACTGGAACAAACCTGCCTAAGATACCTGGAAGCAGCCTAAAAGGAGTCATCCGAAGCTATGCCGCTCATCAAGCTGACCGAATTACTTGTGCAGGAAGCAGAGGGCATTGCAAAGATAATTCCTGTGTAATTTGCTACACATTTGGGACGGGAGAAAAGGCAGCAGGAGTAGCGACTTTCACTGATGCACGAATACTGTTGTTCCCAATCCACAGTATGAATGGACCCATCTGGATTACTAGTCCATTGACACTACTTGATGCATCACTGTGTGAAGAGTATTTGGAATTGTCCAATGAAGCAGTTAGGAAAATAGAATTCGAGAAACCAGATGCAACTCAGACACCAAAGGAAGAGAAAGTAAATGCCGCTAATAGTCGTATCAACCTGAATTGGCTCATGCTCAACTTGGATACAAAATCCCACATACTCAAAGATGTACAGCAAATCCCCCAGTATATCAAGGATAGATCCTATCTTGTATCTGATGCTACTTTCAGTCAAGCAGCTAATAGCAACCTCGAAGTCCGAACATCTGTAAGCATTGATTCAAAAACAGGTACTGCAGAAGACAAAGCTCTATTCACCTACGAAGCAATCCCTAGAGCATGCATTCTCTGGACTGATGTCATCATTGATGAGATAATCGACAATGGTGGTTCCACACACAATCCAAAAGACGTTATCGACAAAGCAGCATTGTGGTTGAAGGACCTTGGAATAGGTGGAATGGGCAGTCGAGGATTTGGTAGGGCAAGTATGGTTGAATGGACGTGAATACAATGATACAGAATCTAGACTATACTGCGGCAAAAACAGCCAAGAAGCTTGTAGGAAAAATAGATGATTTCTCGACGTTAGAACGTGTTTCCACTAAGGCAATAGGAGTAATGGAAAGTCAGGGCATATATGGCCTATATCTCTTTCTCAATAGTAGAGGAGCTACGGAAAAAGAGGTTGCTAAAAAAGTTTGGGAAGAATTGGAGAATCTAGCAAAAAATACTCTTAATCTCACTTCAAATGAAGTAGCTTTAGAGATAGTGAAGAATCGAGCGTATCAGATGCTAGTTTTCGATTTATTTGAACGTACAATGATATATGTCAGATTCTCCGCAAAGGCAAAAGGGGTATGATTTGTGGGCTGGAAGCAGTATCATCTCATCTTCAGAATGCTCTCGAATGTACATGTTGGCTATCGCAGAGTTGGCAATGTGATGATGGCACGCAGATATGTACATGGTAGGGTCTTGAGAGGGGCAATCATCAATTGCTTGGCTATGAATATCTTCAATGAAGAATCTAATGCCTATCAAGCCGCTAGTGAAGATCTAAAAAACAATATCCGGAATACATACCTGTGGCCAGCAATTCCTAAAGACAATCATGAAAAGCATCCAACGGATATTCCTGAAAAGGTAAAATGGGACAGACTTCAGGCGATATTCCCATTTGAAGAAACCAATGGTCTTAGATATTTTTATCCCTCTCCAAGAGGAATGAAAAAAGAAGAATTCGACTATATGTTCATGAGCACAGAGCAACGGACATCAGTCATGCCTGATACCAGTACTGCTGAAGAAGGAATGCTTTTCGAGATCGAATCAATCTCGAATTTCACACGAACTGGTAAACCCGTGTTCCTAGTAGGCACATTGTGGGTTTCGGACGCAATTCAAGAAAGCCCTGAGCTGTTTCTTGCCAATATGATTTTAGGAGGAGAAAGAACGTATGGCTGGGGTAGAGGTGTTGTGCATATTGAACAGGTTGTCACAGCAACCCATGAACCGGATAAAATTCAATTCGATGGATATACACCATCTCATATCATCTCAGATAATCTGACGATGAATTCGATGGCAAGAGTAGAAGTACTTGCAGGTTGGGAATGGGTAGGAAGGAAACACCAGCTAACTCATAGAGTGTCATATAAGCCGGGATGTCAAGTAGATGGTTCTACTGAATTTGAAATTGACGAGTATGGTATCTGGATAGAAAAAAGTGACTAACGTCAAACAAAGAATAGGATATCCTCTTTCCAATCTAGAAATTATAAATGGAATCGATAGCTAGTAACGGAAATGCATATCAATCCAATGCAAGTACTCATTGTAAGGATAGGTTTGGGAATACTTCAATTACCTTACCCTAGAAGGAATTGAATGGCCTGCCTATCTCTGGTTGTATCCAATAAAGTCACCAAGAAAGCATCCATAAAAATCCTCAAAGGGCAAGACAACAAAACTCAAACCTATAGAAGATAATCCCGTCCTGATTCGAATTTCTGATGAATACTGGAGAGCTGGAAATGCTTGGCTATGAAGAACTTAAGGAAACGATTGAGGTCACTGAAACAACAGTAGAATGCCCAGTGAAAGAATGCAATGAAAGAGTAGAGAAACAAAGAGGATTCTTCAAGAGAGAACAGATTCAGGGGCCCTAAGCACGAGATCTTCATCTCTCCATCTACCTTCGAATATTCAAGCGAACTGGATAATCTTCCTTGGAAAGATCCCCCAAGTTCTGGGTTTGCTACATAGAATAATGAAGAAGAAACGAGAGAGTCAGATGGCATGAGATAATAGCGGAGAAGCTGTTAGTTGGAATGTTTTTAGATTTCCTGAAAAGAATAATCTAGTCGAGGGATTCCCAGACTCAATCACCAGAATATCACCGAAATCATCTGAGATAATCTATTGGTCATATAATCAAAGAGAAGGTTCCGATTGGTCTCTTCTGAATAGAGCAAGAAGAGGATTTGGTGAGAGGATCTCCAGAGACTCAGAGCCTGATATTATCATCAGTACTGACAATGCACTGTTTTTCATTGAACCAAAATTGACTGCTGGAAATTCGATAGTATCAAGTAATCCCAGCTATTCTAAGGAACATCTAACAGGTGCTAACAATCGATTTTCACATATCTTTGAATCGGAA
>CAYPUO010000523.1:0-3139 GCA_964413775.1 uncultured archaeon | reverse complement strand
TTGGATGCCTTGGTGAATAGTGTCAGTGCCTCATCATAGTCCCCTTTATTGAATGCAACCATGCCTCTAGCTTTGAGCATTCGGTCATCATCTGGCTTCTTCTTCAGGTATTCGTCCAGTAACTCTTCAGCGTTATCTAGCTTCCTTAGCCCCATGTATAGTCCAGCCAACAATTCTGTTGTCGACTGATCGTATGGCGCCACATGAAGGGCATCTCTGAGTGTTGACTCGGCGAAATCATAGTCTCCTAACTTAATGAGAAGTTGTCCCTTGCAGCGAACAAGCTCCGGATCGCCAAGGGCCTTCATATCATAATCAAGAGCCTCCATGACGTTGGCAACATCGCCTCTGCCAATATGTCTGTAGTACTGAAACATCAGACGATAGATTTCAGCAATGATAATTGGCTGTATTGAATACTGACAAACGCCGATCAGTACATAGATGGCCGCAATGGGTGAACGGAGTTTCTTGTACTTCACCGCTTCTGCTGCGAGTAACGCAACCTTCTGCCTTGTATACAGGGATGCATCAGCTCTGATGCGGAGGAGCAAGTTGTCAATGGTGTTCTTATAACTCATCATAAACATGATGTCACTCATGGCCGGTAGAAGCGACATCGAATGCCAGAGGCGGAACACCTTCAACTCCTTCGTCAAATCGTGTATCTCCATCAACACTGTACTAGGAAGAAAAGGAAATGTCTTGCCTACTGGGGTAAGAGGCATCGGGACCGTGTTGGTACGATAGGGATCAGTCCACGGAGTTGTTGTTGTCCTCGATTTTCTTTCGGATTCTCCTGAGGTCACTGACGAATCGGTCTGAGGACTTTGCGAACTCCCTGAGAATCTCACTGGAGGGGTCGCTTCCGATTATTCTACGAAGGTCTTGGATCGCATTGAAGAGGCTCCGAAGTGACGATGAGATCTCCGGATGTGAACTCAACAGTGAGAGGAATGGTGAGTGGAGAGGAGTGAAACCTTGTGCAATCTTCTCTCGAAGTTCGCCGCTCTGGTCTACTTGGTTGTCAAGAAACCTTTGACCCTGCGCTGTAAGTTCATATCTCCGTATTCGTCCATCATCGTTAGGGACTTCGCGAGTGAGCCCTTCATGAAGAAGCGCCTTCAAGAGGGGATACATCGAACCTGGCTTTGGCTTCCACTGGCCATCTAGTTCATTCTCGATTGCCGACGTTAACTCGGCACCAGACATAGGTTGCTCGCTGAGCTTGTGCAGGACCTGAAATCTTAGGAATCCCTTGGGCACCTTTGCTGTATGTTGAATCCACTTCTTTATTGGGCGGATGAGTCCTCCCCGTTCCCTAAACCTCTCTAGACGGTCCTCTGACAGATAGTATCTGTTTCCTATCCGTACGATGGGAAACACCTTCGGTAGGACGGGAGGGATTAATTGTTCGACATCTTCAGGCACACCGAGCTCGGTAAGAGTCAGTGCTTTCTCCCTACTCGTAGCGCCCTTTTCGTGAAAGTACTCTATTATGTCGAGCAATGGGTCATACATTTCGTTGCTCATGGTCAGACTAGCCTTTGTTCCTCAGCAAATCAGCAATGTGGATATATCACATATGATAAAGTTTATATCACGTGTGATATTTAAGCCTTTTTCAAGCGCGCAGTGAGGCATATCATTGACAGAACTCCTTGAATACACATTGAATGATGAAGACTACTTACCTAGGGTCCTCGAGCTGAAAAACCTGACAAAGACCTACATGATGGGGCAGGTGCCTGTTGAAGCACTCCGTGGTGTGAGTCTAAATGTGTACAAAGGGGACTTCATTGCAGTCCTTGGGCCAAGCGGAAGTGGTAAGTCAACGTTACTAAACATGATTGGTGCGCTCGACCGCCCAACTTCTGGTGCGCTCCGAATCAATGGCGTTGACATTTCAACACTTGGTGATAATCAGCTGGCCGACCTTAGACGAGGGGTTGGATTTGTCTATCAGACATTCAACTTGATCCCACGACTTAGTGCTCTGAGTAATGTTGAGCTACCCCTTTCCATTAAAGGAATTCCAAAGAAGAGTCGTAGACTCAAGGCGGAGGTCATGCTCAAGATTGTGGGGCTGGGGGGCAGGCTACATCACAAGCCTGCAGAACTATCTGGAGGAGAACGACAACGTGTTGCTGTTGCCAGGGCATTGATTACAAATCCCTCTTTCATTATAATGGACGAGCCCACAGGCAATCTGGATTCCAAGACGGGACTCGAAATCATGGAGTTCGTCAAGAAGCTCAACAGAGAGCAAGGCATAACGGTGGTTGTCGTTACACACGACCCCGAGATTGGAAGTGAAGCAAAGCGACTCATCCGTTTGAGGGACGGGCTCATAGAATCCGAGAGGGTGAACTAGGTGCGCGTCGGCGATGTGTTTGGGTATTCGTTTAGTGCAATCCGTCTTCGCAAGCTGCGTGCCGGCCTGACCACGCTGGGTGTCGCAATTGGCATTGCAGCTATTGTTGCGCTCCTGTCATTTACAGCAGGGCTGCAGGCCACTATGACCTCGCAACTGGAACAGGGGCTAGGTACAGATACCCTAGAGGTAAGTACCGGGGGCATATTGAGTCTATTCACAGGGGGCACAAGTGATTCTGACTTTTCACTAGTGCTCAATGACACCAATACAATCAGCGCCATGAGCCATGTTGAGTCCACTCTGGCGGTTATGACGAAAACGATCTCAGCCAATTTCAGTGGACGTGTGTTTCCACTGAGCCTGACTGGTGTCAATTTCACTCAGTATGAGTCAATGTACAGCACCTTTGTTGCTAAAGAGGGCAGTATACCATCATCTCCTGAGAATACTGACATTGTCATCGGAGCTCGTGTTGCTGACCCATGGCAGAACGGGACCATTGTTGCTCATGTAGGTGACGAGGTAACAGTTGTATGGACTGGTCGTGTTAATGGCACCATAGAGATGTCAAACTACACCGGCACCGTCGTCGGCATTCTGGACAAGATTGGTGGATTCGGTTTCGGTCCTTCTGATATGGGCTTCTATGTTCCAATGACATGGGCAAGTTCGTTCTTCAATACACAGGAAATATCGTCAATAACTGTCAAGGTAGACACTGAGAATTCCGATGCTATTGGCAATCTGACAACGAACATCAAG
>CAYPUO010000522.1:0-3141 GCA_964413775.1 uncultured archaeon | reverse complement strand
ATAAGGCGACCCATTGACACGATGGTTGATGATAACTTCATGCTCGTGGGTGACGCAGCGTGTCAAGTGAATCCAGTCCATGGAGGAGGCATTGGGTCCTCGATACTTGGAGGAGCGCTCGCGGGTCTGACAGCTTCGGATGCTCTTGAGGCAAACGACACGTCCATTCGTTCGTTGTGGCCTTACAATCCAAAATACATGCAGATGTACGGCTCTAAACAGGCATCGTTGGATGTCTTCAGGTGGTTCTTGCTTAACGTCACCAACGAGGAGATTGACTTCGCATTCAGAAAGAAGATACTCAAGGCGAGTGACCTACTCGATACCAGCATGACGGGCAAGATGACTATCGGTACAGGCGACAAATTCCGCAGACTGATTTCTGGATTCGGCAACATCCCTCTATTGCGCAGGGTCCAGAAGATAGCCCACTTGATGGAGTCTATACGTGAAGTCTACTCAGAGTATCCGACAGCGCCTGATGAGCTTTTAGCATGGCAGCAGAGGCTAGGGCCTATCTATAAGGAAGCAAAGATTACCTAGGCATTCAGGGGATTGTTCACTTGATGAAACGCATCGGGAAGGCTAGTGGGATCTCAATCTCTGTGCCGTCTGATGCGTATCTCTCATTCTTCAATAGTCCCTATACAGGTCACAGAAATCACTCAGCAGTTGACATCTACCCTGCACATCAACAATGGGGTGGTGCCGGGTATGCACCGTGTGGGGGAGAAGTTATCGAAATAAAAGAAATCAAGATGGGCAGGAGGAAACCATTTGAAACGTCGGAACATGACTATGCAGTTGGCATGCGTCCATACGATGTACCCTCTCATGTCGTGCGCCTGTTGCACTGCAAGCCAACTGTAGGAATTGGCGACGAAGTCAATGTGGGCGACGATATCGGATCTCTGATACGGTCTCGTTATTTCAACTTCTGGACCGGCCCCCATTATCACGCTGAGATAATGGAACTGAAGGATTTCTATCGCTCGACTCAGTCTATTCCACTTGAATACTCAAACGAGCTCCGGGGAGAAGTCATGGTGAACGGGACTCTATCGCCCTTTGAAACCGAGTGGGTAATTCACCATGTTTCGGAAGACTATGTTCTTGTCTACTCGAACAACCTGTTTACTGGTTCCTTGGGAGGATATCAGGGACACGTTGGTCGAACCAGTGATGGAGAGGTTGGTCTGTTGGATGCAGGAATCCCTCATTATTCATATGGTGGTATGCATGGACCCGGGTTTCTTTCAGCTAGTTCAGTGTTCATGGGCGATGTCGAAATTGGAACTTCGGTTGCATCCCCAGGGTCCGGCTTCTTTTTCAGGCAGAACCGTCTTGCTCACTTATTGCTTGATCACATTCCAGTCCGTGGCGTTTCAACATACCTCTACTCCAAGAAGCAGCTTGTTAGAGGCAAGCCTCTGCTGAAAATCATCCCAGCTGAATATGCTTCATCTAATGCCCAGTTCGTTGAAGGAGATGTTGTCACCCTTTCGGCTGAGTAGTCTTTGTAGGCTTGGTAGGTTTTGTGCTTTCCTCCTCAACAGCCATTGTCCAGGGCCCTAGTCGTGAAACCCACCAGAAAAGAAAGGTACTCGCGTTTATTGTGAGAACCCAGAGAGCTGCAGTAAGAAAGAACTGTAGGACAAGCGCAGTGTCATTAGCCGGCGGTCTTCCCCAGATAATCAGAGCAATGAACATACACACCTGTATGGCCAGACCGAGAAGTATCGATAGCTGCGTAAACAAGAGCATCTTCTGTTCAGTGGCAAAGGTCTTGACTCGATAAGCCGTCTTCAAACCACAACACCCCTTTACGTGTGAGCAACTGGGAATATAGGTCTTTTCAATCAAAGTCAAGGTCACATAACAACAACATTAAGGCAGTGCATGACTTCGAATGGCTGATACAATTGGCTGAGTATGTGCGTATATCAGTTGGTACTGCAATGAAGCTTGGATTAGAAAAGGGGAGGTTGCCATCACATTTCACAACTGCATTCTTGATGACTTACAGCGAGACTGGGTGTACAGCCAATTGTGCCTTTTGTCCTCAGGCTGCAAGCAGCACATCAAGTCCTGAGATGCTATCTCGAATCGGATGGCCAAAGTATGCTATGGCTAAAGTGCTTAAGGGTCTCTCAAATAGCTCAGGCTTTGAAAGGGTATGCATTCAATCTCTAAACTATGCCCACGCTGTTGAAGATGTTGTCTCGATTGTTAGCGGTATCAAGGCTGTACTGGATGCAAGAATCTCAGTCGCTATTCATCCGGTTTCACATAGTGAACTGGTTTCGCTGCAGTCCTCTGGAATCGAGCGAATTGGTATTGCGATTGACGCATGTACTCCCGACCTGTTTGAAGAAATCAAGGGGAGGGGACGGAAAAGCGTGTATTCGTGGGACACTCACATTAAGGCAATCAAAGATGCGCAGGGTGTGTTTGGAACGGACAGAGTGACGACACATCTAATCGTGGGACTCGGGGAATCTGAAGAGGAGATTGGTGGTTTTCTCTTCGATATGAAGGACATGGGCGTGAGAGTCAGTCTCTTTGCGTTTACCGCAATCAAAGGGACTGACTTGTCCGCCAATGAGCCCCCCCAACTCGGTAAGTACAGACGGATCCAGATTTTGAGAGACCTACTGGCAAGGGACTTGGTCCAGAGAGATGCAGTACGTTTCGACGCACAAGGCCGCCTTATCTTCCCTTATGGCACCGAGGAACTGAAGACAAAGCTTGCATCGGGAAATGCATTCCGTGTGACTGGTTGTCCAGGATGCAACCGTCCGTATTATAACGAGAGACCTCGAGGTACGATGTACAACTATCCCAGACCTCTGAGAGATGAAGAGGTCGAGAAGGCCTTTGTAGAGGCAGGACTGGTGAACTGAAATCGACGAAGTAAGGTTTCTGCAGCTGGAAACACATGATGCCTTTCATAACATGGCGATAGATGAAGCTATCATGCTATCCCTTGAAGCAGAAAACTCACCTCCGACGCTAAGGTTCTATCGGTGGAATCCTTCTGCTGTTTCAATTGGGACCTTTCAGAGCATGGAGGATGAGGTTGACGTCAATTTCTGCAAAGCAAACAACATTGATATAATTCGTCGAATCACTGGAGGAGGC
>CAYPUO010000521.1:0-3153 GCA_964413775.1 uncultured archaeon | reverse complement strand
GTGGTGGGGGTTCCTCGAACAGGTCTTCGAGCCTGAGAATCTGCACATCCTTGGGTTCATTGTCGCGCTCAAGGAAGACAATAGCCTCGCCCTTCTTCATGCCTGCAATGTGCTCCATCTGCTCCTCAGAACACAGTGTAAGGCCCGCAGCAATCCGGCGTTCCTGCTCAGCTGTAAGGGAGTGGATGATAGTACTCACAGGAAGCCTCAGCGACTCTGGGTCCATGGTGCTTGGCATCTGCTCCATGGTAATCAGTCCCAGGCCTGTCCCACCGATTGTCCTAAGCATCTCATTGATACTTGTGATTATTTCATCGTGCGAGGTCACATCATCACCTGTTGACTTGGACCGCCTCAGCAGGATATGTGCCTCCTCCAGCACGAGAACATTCTCCACCTGTTTGCGTGGATTCGCAAGGTAGTACTCACTGACTGCTGCCGTCAGGAGCACCATGAAGAGCTGTTTGTCCTCGTTGCTCAGCCGATCTATCTCGATAATCGTCGGGTGAGCGAGAAGTTCTTCGACTGTGATACCGGTCTTCGTGTTGAACAGGCTCACAATGACTGGATTCCTGATCAGACTCCGCAGCCTTGACTCCAAAGCACCACCGATGTTCAAGTGGACCTCCTGTCCGTATCCGACCCATGCGCTCACCTCAAGCATCGCGTCCCAGAGGTCTCTAAGCATGACCGGACGGCCGGTCTTGTTTCCCCTCACAGACCACCCGCACTTCTGGAAGGCATGGCGAACAACATCGTCCACATGCATCTTCACGACGCCGCTATGAGGCATGGAAGAGCACAGCGCCACGATGACGCGCGGTATCCACTTCGATAGAAGGACATTCGTAGGCAGGTTGAAGGCGTTGTACGCGAGAGGGGCAGCATCAGGGTTCCCGACAGAGTAGATCCTCCACTTGTCGCTGATGTCTGCAAGCACCCTGTGCTCCTTTGGCTTGAATGGCACGATGAGCAGCGGATTGACACCGCCCCTGACGAGCTGTGCATTGATCAGGATGCTCGTCCGGGTCTTTCCCGAGCGCGTGTCCCCGTGGATACCCATGTGAGAGTCAAGGTCCGATGGTAGGAACCATACAATGTTTCCCAGACGGGTACCACCTAGCGTCAGAGTGTGACCTAGCGCCACGATGCCTGGCTTGAAGCGCCACTTCAGCTGTCGCCTCTCTTGCCTCTCTGGTGGGTGACTCTCCAGAGGAATGTCCTGGGGGATGGGCTCGGTCGCTGTGATGAACGAAGTCCTGTTGGTCACATGCAGTCCCATATCACACTGAGGTAGCATGAGATAGTTGACCGCTTCATCAAGCGTAAGTATCGACTCGTTCCCAACTGGCAAGCCCTGGAGCGACTGTGACAGCTCCGACTGCTTCCGGAATGCAGCGACCTTGAAGTCGTTGTCCGGGTCATCAGGCCGCAGCGTGCCAACAAGTGAGCTGGCCAGCCGTCCCACGCGTTGCCTTGCACCCTGCAGGTCAATTCCCCACGAGAGGATGTTGACCCTCACGCGGCACAGGTGGCTGTTCGAGAGCCGTTCAATCTGTCTGTGTATCTTCTCAGCCTCTCGCTTTGCCCTGACATTGACCTCGGTCCTTGACTCCTTTGCATCCTTGGAGAAGAGACCCTGGTGGTCGCGTGAGATGGTGGTCTCTGAGGCTTCTGATAATCGGCGGTATGCCCCTTCAAGCCTGCTGATCTCCGACCTGTCAATGGCACGGGGCTCGATAGTTATCTGTAGCAGGCCCTGTCCAAGTTCCTTGAGGAGTGATGCAGTGGCACCTATCCCCTCCGGATTCTGTCCTTCGTCTGTGAAGGCCTTCGGAATGCCAGTAACGGTCCCTCCAGCAGGGTTTGATGCCTGGAGTTCAGTGGGGATGTCTTGCACGTACTTCGCACCGAACTCAGGGAGGTTGGACCTCACGGTGTCGAGCAGGACCATCGAACGTTGGTCAAGTGTGGCCTTATCCTCAGCCCATGTAGTGAACACAACGCTGAGGGAGTCCTGGTGCGCGAGGAGCCTGAGTCCCATTGGGACCCCGGAGTGATTTGCATGTCTGAGGATAGACTGGAATGCGCTCCTCTTGTCCAGTGTGCCAATGATGTATTCCTTAGGAACATTCTCTATCTCGACACCCGCGACAAGTTTCGGCATATTCCGTGCAAGTGGGATTAGTGTCCTTATGGGTGCCACTAGAGAAGGCGTTGCTTGTGTTGGTGATGTTTCCTGCTCTCTTGTCTTGCCGTAGATGACATAGAGCCCAACAAGGACCACTGCACTGACTGGCCCCATCAAGGGTCCGAGGATGGTGCCCAGTGCAACGATTCCCGACGCAATGACCGTTATAGCAAGGGCTGTACCAACCGCAGCTAGAGAGTAAAGCCATCCCTTCACACGCTTTCCATAGATCAGGACACACCATCCCAGCAATAGCATGAATGTGCTGAACAGCAGGCATGCACCTAGCCACTCACCCGGGAGGTTGGTCAGCATTGTAAACAATACAATGATTACGCTAAGAGGGATGAGTGTTAGGATGAGCACTCCAATGAGTTTCAAGAACTTAATAGTGCCATTGCCAGAAGACTCAGTCGTCATACCATAACCCCTAGTGCTCGCTAGTGGAAGTAACCTTGTCCTCGATTACTATAGGTCTTCTGGAAACACCAAGAAATTCGCCATAGAATAGTATTGACGAGATTGGGCGATAATGGCATAATATATGATGAAATCGACTTGAATAACGCTGTATTCAGCACTCTGGATGTTTATTGGTCCTGGAATAGTACTCCATTTAGCTGAAATGTGCAACGCCTTACAGGGAACTGATGAAAATCGCCCGATATTTTCTTTGAGGGGTTTGTTATTTCTGCCGTATAATTAAGTGGTTGCCTTCAGCTGCAATGGAGCACAATATTGCAGCCAAGCTTGAGTGTTTCGTTTTTTATGTGTCTCCCAGATATGAGGCATACTCGGCAGCTGCGAGCTACAAGGACAAGTAGAGGTTTCTATGCGGAGGCAATTACTTTCAATCACCTCTCTGGGTAGTCAGTGTGCCATTGGACGGATGTGAGGATGCAGGAATGTACTAGAATAGGACGCATCTGTGAGAGCTGCAGGTTTGGCAGGTACCATAAAGG
>CAYPUO010000520.1:0-3169 GCA_964413775.1 uncultured archaeon | reverse complement strand
CTACCAAGACTATCCCAATTATAAAAATACGACTCTTGATGAGCTTCGGGAAACTCTTCTCTACTCGGACCAATATGATGAGGTGCTGAATGCGGCGATTGAGATGCAGCAGATTATTGCACAGGAATGTCCAATCATTGTCCTCTGCCAGAAAGTGAGATGGACTGCGTATCGAAATGATCGCTTTGAAGGGTTTGTCAATGACACAATCACAGGTGCTGCAGGCTGGTGGACCAACTACAATGCGCATTTGAAGCAGGGCTCGGGAGGAACGCTAAGGATTGGAGTCTATTTCGAGCCAGACAGCTTCAATATTCTTAAGCCAAGAAACCTTGACTCAGAGAATATCCTGTGTAACCTCTACGAATCACTGTTCAAGAGGAATCCCCAAGGAAGAGATATTCCTTGGCTTGTTGACTCCTGTGTGCGAGAAACATCAGACGATAACCCATCCATTCCTACAAGTCATGAACGATTCACAGTCACCCTGCTTGATGGCCTTAACTGGAGCGATGGCACGCCTCTAACAGCACAGGATGTAGTCTTCTCGTTTGACATGCTCAGTAACCTTGGACTATTGAACAATGTGACTTCATGTCAAGTGATAAGTACAGCACAGTTTGAAATCGAGTTCAACTGCACATCATATTGGCACCTGACTGATATCGGATATGCCCCACTCTTTGCTAAGCATATCTTTGAGGGCTACAACTCTAGTATGCTCATGGACTACGACCCACAGCCTCCTAATGATAACTTAACTACACTGGGGCCTTTCATTGTTGAGCAGAACGTACCTGATGAACAGCTGGTTCTCTCAGCAAGAAGCAACTATTATTTTCTTCAGCATGATTCAACATCAGAAACCAATAGTACCGCTCAGTCAGGGCTAACAGACACTAATACAATGAACACGACTGCAATTATTCTAACTGGTGGTATTGGGGTCGTAGTGATTGCCCTGTTAGTGATATTCAGAAAAAGCAAAAGGCCTGTCTGACCTATTAGCACTCAGAAACTGTGTACTCCCTCACTAGCAAGTGCCTAGACACATGTACAGATGTAGACAAGAAACATGAAATAGTTAGACCCGGCGCAGCCAGGCAAATCTTGAATGATACGTAGATAACTAACGCAAGAGAGTATTTGAGAAGAGCAGAAGAGGAAAATTGTAATCGTTTAATCCTCTTCTTTTCTCGATAAACTGTGTAATAGAACCAAGAAACATTGACAGGAAGCATGGAGCAACGGCCATCTACTTCACTGAGATGCCAAATCTCGTCCTCGGCGCCACTTCTCTTCTAACCAGAAAATAGCAATTCTATTCATCAAGATCCTTTGCAAGATAGGGGCCCAGATCACTGAAGCCCAGTCTTCGGTAGTATTCTTTCACACCAATACCGCTATTGACCAGAACCCGCTTCGCCTGAAACTCTTCAATGCTTATCTGTTCAGCTCTGTCAAGTAGCTTCTCACCAAGACCAAGATGCTGCCAAGCATGTACATCATGTTCACCGATATCAACGACCGGACCGTAGACCCGTAGTTCCCGAATAAGCGTACATGTTTCTTCAGAGATTTCAGGACGATGAGCATCACCACTTGGAATACGTAACCTTAGAAATCCAAAGATGATGTCAAGTTCAGCGTTTTCGAACGATAGAAAAATCTCGGTCCCATTAGAGGCCTCATAGTCGCGCCTTACAATCTCCATATCCTCTAGATTGATAGATTGACTCGACCGAAGCTGGAAGTGGCCGACCTCTCTGTATCGTATTGTTGGATTCCGCGTCCCCTTTTCGCGTAGACGCTCGTGGACAAGTTCCCTCAAGTTACCCCTGTTGAGCCCAGCCTCTATCTGGTGGAGAGGTATGTCTCGCTGCATCCTCTGGATACGGACGTACTCCGGCATCTTACTTACTGCCAGAGAAATCAAGTCTACTATCTGCTCATTACTGTAGGGAATGTATTCCCCCTTCTTCCACCATTCGTATAGCTGTGTGTTCTTTACGACTATAGTAGGGTAGATTTTCAACATGTCCGGACGAAAGCGCGGGTCCGAGAAGAGGAGCCCGAAGTCTTCGAGATTGCTCTGAGGAGTGCTGCCCGGCAGACCAGGCATCATGTGATAGCAGACTTTGAGCCCACTGTCACGTAATAGCTTTGTCGCACGGATAGTGGCATCGACAGCATGACCCCGTTGGACATGTTTGAGAATTTCATCAGAGAGAGTCTGAACGCCAAGTTCAACTCTTGTTGCACCCATCTGTAGCATATCGTTAATTGTTTCTGGAGTGATCCAATCTGGTCTAGTTTCAAAAGTGAGCCCTACGACCCTAGAGGTTGCCGTTTCATTGGTTTTCAGCGTCTGTTCTAACGAACCGCTGGAGCATCTATTCATCGCATCAAAGCATCTCTTAACAAACTGGACTCTATAGTCTGGCTCTTTCGAGCACCAGTCCCCTCCCATGACAATGAGCTCCACCTTGTTAGTGCTGTGGCCTATTGCTTCAAGCTGAGCAAGTCGGCTCTCAACCTGACGATAGGGATCGAATTCGTTCTGGATTCCTCTCATAGTAGCAGGTTCATAACCAGTATAACTCTGAGGGACCCCTAGGTCGGGACCACCAGGACAATAGGCACACTTGCCATGCGGACAGGCATGTGGCTCCGTCATTACTGCAACAACTGCAACTCCTGACACAGTGCGCACGGGCCTCTTTAGAAGGACAGGACGGAGCAGGTCTACTTCCTCATCTGTAGCAGCCTGCAGAATGTCAGCATTTGAAGGGATTCTGGACAGACCGTATTTCGCACTCACCTTGTTCTTGACTTGGTTCACCGTGTTCTTGGTCAGTTGGGAATCACTCTGTAACAGACACTCGATTATCTCTCTATGGAGAGAATAGTCCTTATCATAAGCTGACATGGTATTCCTCCTGCCATGTCGTATCGATTAATACACTATGGTATGGATATGGTATGCACAGTTGGCTTGTTGGCTACGCCTTTAAGATATCCTCTTCTATGATCTCTTGTTCTGAACAATGCTCTTCGTAGGGAGGTTCGGCTACAGTCAAGATTCCATAACGCTTACAGACATCCTGCAATGTTGAAACGGCTGTCTTTGTCCACTCCGAAACGTCAATCTCACCGGGCCGCGCTAGGT
>CAYPUO010000519.1:0-3184 GCA_964413775.1 uncultured archaeon | reverse complement strand
TTCGTTGTCTTTCCAGTTATGAGCGGCGCGCCAATATCATCAGCGATGATTTTTAGCTGATCAAGATACATCCCAATAATCAGGACCATGTCTTCTTTATGGTAATCAACCAGTTCTCTAATCAGTCTTAGTTTGATTGGATTTTCAGCCGCTATTCGATACTTCTTTCTATCCTCTGCCAAGGCATACTTTCTTCTCATCTTGTCTGGCAAGTCAATCCTGATTTCATAGCAGATTGCAGTCGCAATCCAGCCTTGGTCTTCTAGCTGCTTCCAAGGCACATCATACCTCTTTGGCCCAATCAAACTGAAGACGTCTTCTTCTCTCTCGTCCTCTCTCACAAGTGTTGCTGTGAGTCCGAGTCTCCTTGTTGCCTGTATTGCAGCAGTGACTCTAAAGACTGGTGCCGGGAGCAGATGTACTTCATCATAGATGATTAGTCCCCAATTGCGTGCATCAAACAAATGGAAGTGTTCAAACTCATCTTCTCTTGATTTTCTCCAGGTCAGGATCTGGTAAGTCGCCACCGTGACTGGTCGGATTGCTTTCTCATCCCCGGTGTACTCGCCTATCTGGTCTGGTCGTAAGGTTGTCTTGTCAAGGAGTTCAGCTATCCACTGTCTTACAGCAACAACATTTGGACACAGTATGACAGTAGATGTCTGCAGTTCATGCATGACCCCCATGCCGACCATGGTCTTTCCTGCGCCGCAGGGGAGGACAATGACTCCTGACCCGCCACGGACACCTCCTCCTGCATGGAATGTTGCGACTGCCTCCGTCTGGTAGTGTCTAAGAGCGAATGGTTTCTTTTCGAGGGTGACTGTCCTCAGCTCAAATGGAAGCGGCTCGCCCTCAGTATATCCTGCCAAATCTTCAACCGGATGACCGAGTTCGAGAAGCGCCTGCTTCAGGTTCCCTCGGTTGATAGGATCCACTAGAAACGTGCGTTCATCAACCAGCTCTACAAGGTATTCGCGTGCTTTCTTGCTTTGCCAGATCTCTGTTGCTAAATCTTCCTCCTCACATTCGAGGAGCATGTCTTCGCCCTCAGTAAAGAGGGTCAGCTGACCATAGCGGCTCATGTACTCGATAATCTCTCGTGAAATGTTCCCAGGTATAGGATACTTGGCGTACTCTTGTAATGAGTCGACAACTTCTCTCGCGGTCATCCCCATCGCTGCTGCGTTCCACAAGCTGAGAGGAGTGATTCTGTACGTATGAACATACTCGGGACTCTTAACAAGCTCCGCAAATCGAGCTAAGGAGTCTCTAGCATCCTCATACTTGGGATTATCTACTTCAAGAAGGACAGATTTGTCGGATTGGACTATGAGAGGATTCATTGGATTGGCCATATTCTAGCCCTCGAATTTGTTAGCATTTCTTACAAAGGGGATGCTCTAACCTCAATCAGGAAATCGGAGTTACGCCAAATTTCCTAGTGATAAACCCTTCCGTGTGTCCAAAAAGGTGCGGTGACACGCATAGTCGGACTTATAACAAGACTAGTCTTTTCTGCGCACTATGCGAGTTTTCGTGTGCGTTCCTGTACAAGTCTTGATTGTCAGTTAATATTCACAATACAACTAATGGGTGTACATGATGACTCGTTGCGTCCAATATCGGAATAGATGAGCGCATGGCTCAGGAGTCAGATTATTCACCAATGATGCTTCAAGTGTTTCCTGAGATAGTGTTCGAGCATGTAGTAGCATTTGTTTCTGGTGTGTATGTAGCGGTATCCCCTTGCCTATTTCCACTGTTGCCACTGTTCTTAATTCGGAGTCTTCAATCAGAGGATAGCAGAGGGAAAAGTGTCCTCGTGACAGCAGTACTGGTCACTGGAGTAGTATTATCGTTGGCCGCCTTTGTCACCATCTCTTACTTCGTTTCGGTGTATTTTATACTCCAACATCGTACACAGATACAGGCACTTCTGGGGGGGTTCATTATTCTCGCCGGAGTGCTTACGATGTCCCATACTCTGAGAGAGAAGCTTCGATTGACGAGGCTAAGCATGCGTGATCCTGGAGCCCCGACAAACTTGGCTGGCGTATTCATTGTTGGGTTCAGTTATGCACTGCTGGCGGCCCCCTGTACCCTGCCAGTAATCATCGTAGCGATCCCGGCCCTCTTCAGTGCTGGCGCTATTCTGAGTTTCGCACTCGTAGTTTCCTTGTTCATCTGGTTATCGATTGGTGTGGCTGTGCCGTATTTGGCAATTGCTTTTGTCACAGGAGAGGCACGAGATCGCATGGCCTCACGCATTGCTAATTCCGCAAGAGCCATAGAGATACTTGTGGGAGTCCTGCTGATATCACTCGGTCTCTTTCTGATGGAAGATTGGTTCATCAGCCTGATTCTGGTGTAAGTCATGGTGTACACGCCACAAGCTATTTTCGGTGGCTTGTTTCGTTGGCTCAGTAGATAATACCACGTACACGAAGAAGGAGCTCAACATGGCTGACGGATATGGCGCTCGGAAGCAGAAGAAGCTGTACACAAATCCCCGCGTAATGATCATTGCCATAGATGCCATGCTGATAATGCTTGGCTTTGGAATTGTCGCTCCTTCTATGGCGTTC
Organism: uncultured archaeon; assembly: GCA_964413775.1. GTDB lineage: Archaea > Asgardarchaeota > Thorarchaeia > Thorarchaeales > Thorarchaeaceae > MP5-2226. The sequence continues at coordinate 596 of CAYPUO010000519.1, read as the reverse complement.
TATCTTATTGCTTTGGAAGGCGGACTTACACAGCCGCCCGGTCCCGACTACATTGTCCCTGATACTGTTGTGGCACAGTTCTCAGTTGTGCTCGGTATGATGATGGCTGCCTTCATGTTCACTCGAACACTGCTTGCCCGTTATTTTGGTGGGGTGTCGGACAAAAGAGGGAGAAAACCTCTTCTCGTGGCTGGGCTGTTTGGTTACGTTTTCCTGCTCGTTCTATTTGGTCTGGCTGAGGACTGGATTCAACTTCTCGTAATCCGTGCAGTGCAGGGTGTCGTATCTGCAATGGTCTGGCCTGTTGCCGAAGCTGCGCTGATGGACATCGTGGGCATGGAGCGAAGAGGTGAGGGTCTAGGCTTGTACATGATGGTTTCAAACGTTGGATTTGTCCTGGGTCCTGGTCTTGGAGGAATACTCTACAACTTTTGTCGAGACACTCTTCTCTTGCCTGTTCCAGATGTCTTCCGTGTGCCCTACTTTATTGCCTCAATCATCACATTGCCCGCAGCTTTGCTAACTTGGGTAATACTCAGAGAAACTGCGCCTGGTCAAGTTGACAAAGGAGAAGAGGAAGATGCCACAGAAAAGGC
>CAYPUO010000518.1:0-3186 GCA_964413775.1 uncultured archaeon | reverse complement strand
TGACATCATCAAGGTCACCAAGGGTGTCAGCAAGGCAGTTGTAAGCGTCCTTAGTTCGCCAATCACGCGGAAACCTCCAGGTGCGCTTGAGCTCCATAATGCAGGGATTCCTGTCTTCACCTCGCCGCACCGTGCGGCAGCAGCGCTGGCCCACGCTCTGCGGTTTGCCAGGAATAAACGGGTTTGATGCATTAAATTAAATATCGTAATAATTCCGATTAATAGCTGTTTTATTCAGTAACTTGCGAGTTTGTCAGTGATTTTTGAGCTTATTTGCGGTAATATTAAAAGGTGGATAATCACCCGAAGTGTAACTTGAGGAACACAATTCTTACCACTGGTGACCAATGTGAAGAAACAGATACGGATTGCAATACTTGCCGTTGTAGCGACTGCAGTCCTCTTTTTAGCAGCAACATCAGTCATAGCTTTTCCAAGCTATCATACAGCCTGCGATGCCTCTGGATGTCATACTGACTCGTCGGGGATGTCAATCACATCTTCAGCGACGACCGTTACTGTTGAAAAAGGGCATGATTTCAACGTCGTAATCAATGCGGATGGGGCAAGTGGTGAAACTGCAATGCACATGAAATTCCCATCACAGGTGGCTAATAATGCACAGTTCACCTATGGTTCACTGGACTCAGAGGGGTCTGCTGATGACGGTGGTTCTGCGGACCTGAACTCAGCTAGCAACCAGATGGAGGTCAACTACACGATTACAGCTCCTGACACCGTGGGAGCATATACACTGACAGTCTACGCCGCCCAGCCAGATTCACACTCAATACACACTTCCATCACTGTAAACGTTATACCACCTGCCGGTCCTGGACCGTCGATTCTCTATCTGAACGGAACCCCATCGATACCGACTGACAGTCAGCAGGTAACTGTTACCGCGAATGTCAGTTCCTCTCAGAACCTTACTGCAGTAACCCTGCAGTATAGCCTCGACAATGGGTCTTCATGGACAAATGTATCGATGAGCCTCGTCGAACAGCAGTACCAAGCAGCGATTCCGCAGTTTGACAATGGAACTCATGTAGTGTATAGAGTCGTCGCTGTCGATGATCTTGGTCAAGAAACGATTTCATGGGAAGGAGAGTATACAGTGGGAGCCTTTCCTGTTCCTCCACCCGTGCCTGTGGTGATACCGCAAGCTCACTTTGGTTGGTACATTGGAGGACCTGCTCTCGTAATAGCGTATGTTGGAATTGCCCTAGAGTACTATGATGAAGAGCGATTTACCAAGATTCACGGCATCATGTTGGGCGTAGCCTATATCATGACCATGGTTAATGTCTGCTGGCTATTCTTCTCGGACCCTGCGATATTCACGGCAATGAATCCTCAATACCTGTTAAACATAAGCAGCATCTTGACGTTTGTGCATTCCTGGCATATTTGGCTAGGGATAATCAGCATGGTACTTGGCACGCTGGCCTTCATTACCCATCTGGGAGGCTGGAAGACGTGTAACCTTGGATTGCCTGCAGTTGTGATCTGGACTATACTTGGATTCACCGGATTCTATCTCGGAGCTTTCTTCAGGATGTGATCGAATGTCTGATACAGCAAACACAAGTGAAAATGCCATATCAACTCCTGAGCCTGAACCTGCCACAGATGTTGTGCTCAGCAAGCTCACCGAATTAGTGGGAGAAACCAATGTATCGAATACTGAACTTGAGAGAATCGTCTACAGTGGCGATCCATCTGCGCTGCCCCAGTTTCACTATAGATGGAAGGCTCGTTATCTTGCCGACTATGTAGTCCGAGTTACCGAGGCCGAGCAGGTCAAAGAGGTTCTGGCCATTGCAGCTGCAAACAAGCTTCGTGTTGTGCCTCGTGGTGGCGCATCCAGCTGTCTTGGATCTTCGAGTCCATCTCGAGGCGGTATCTCGCTGGATATCAAGCGCCTCAACAGAGTCCTTGAGGTATCAGAAGGCTCTGGAGAGGACGCATACGTGAGAGTTGAACCCGGAGTAACTTTCGCCGACTTAGAGATCGAGCTCAACAAGAAAGGACTCGAACTCGGAATATACCCATCTAGCGCGAAGTCAGCAGTAATAGGCGGCTGGATTGGCTGTGGTGGAAGAGCAGGAATTGGGACCCCGAGGTATGGGCCGCTTGTGGATAACCTACTGGAGCTCAAGGTTGTAACTCCTGATGGGAAGACGAGAACAGTAGTTGGTGAAGAGATAGACAACTTCAACGGATCCTACGGAATCCTCGGAGTAATAATTGAGGCAAAGCTTAGAATTCGGCGGAAGCCCAGTTCGGTAAAGACCTTCAGCTATGGCTTTTCGCACCTGGAACATGTATGCAATGCGATGACTGTCATTGCCAAGGCAGAGGATAAACCAATCTATCTCAAAATAGCAGATGGTCCTTTCCAGAGCTACAGCAATCCTTTAGAGAAGGGACGTTATGTGCTCACAGTAACTTACAATGAAGAAGACGCTGCGAGTGCTAAGGAAGCCCTAACAAATGCAATTGCGGATAGTGGAGGTGCCTTCGTTGGTGAGAAATACTCAGAAACTGAATGGGAACTCAGGTACGATTGTGAATTCAATCCAAAGGAACATACCGATACACTCATGTTTCAAGAGGTATGGATACATATTGACAAGGTTTACGATATCCTTCAAGCCTACGAAAAAGCAAGGAAAAGCCACAAAGTGCCGTCCATATGGTTTGGTATGTTGGGGCATGGCTCTATGATGCGTCTGGAACTCATGGCATTACTTAATCCTGATAGATACCTTGAGTTCATATCAAGCAAGGGTATTCTGCATAAAATGATGAAGAGGGCAATCAAACGGGGTGGTGGTCCCTACACAATAGGGCTCCAGAACTCAATATACATGAAAAAAGCGTACCCTGAGCGCCTACAGAAGATGAGGACCATCAAGGTCAACCTCGACCCCAAAAATATGATGAATCCAGACAGAGTGGTCAGCTGTATGACGTCGTATAGCAGGATTAATGTGCTGTTTGGTCTTGCAACGGCATTCAGAAGGCTCAGCAAGTATTTGGCAAGGTGAATCAGACATGAAAGTAGATCTCAAAATGGATGCATTACGACACTGTGGTTCCTGCAACTACTGCAGGGACTTCTGTCCTAAGTATAGAGAACTTGGCTCAGAGCTCGATAGTCCGGGAGGCAAGCTCAGAGCA
>CAYPUO010000517.1:0-3191 GCA_964413775.1 uncultured archaeon | reverse complement strand
CCCCTGAGGCATAGGGTAGTCCACAAGTTACAAGCACTGGTTTATCTGTCGGATAGTTCCTCAGTTCTGTCACACTCCTATCATTCGCTAGCAGGAATTCGACCTAGCACTGACTGAACGCGAAGAGATGCAATGTGTAGAAAAGGATTGGGTACCCACCAGCAGCTTGTTCTTGTCTGACTGGTTTGAACACGTGTTCTCTCGTTTTCTATCGTGAAGCTTTCTTTCCCGCCTTAGAATGATAGCCGCAAGTGCGCATTCTCTTGATATAACTGTAACGATGGACCTGACCTAGGAAGCCTGCGCTACTATCAAGAACTGCACGCAGAACAAACGGTCGCATTGGTTGAAACCTCTGAAAGCATGTCACCATTTGTGATTCATTCTCAGCCACATAGCATTTATGAACAAGTTATCGCGGGCTGAATGTAAATGTTGCCGGAAACCCGTGAATCAGACAACAGGCGAAAATGCACGTGGGCACTCTTATTTGTCGAGCTTGCTCTAGCAGGTGCTTCCGTTGCGGTTGCGTTGGGGCAAGGATGGGAACAAGTAAGCGAACCGCTAGGAGTGCTTTTCTTCTTCATTACAGCTACGGTTGTTGCTCTGCTATACGAAGCACTAAGGACTGATTATGAAGAGCAGAGATCATCCTGGAACCTACCATGATGTTAAAACCTAGGCCTTCGGCTTGCCAACCAGTATGTCAAAACTGCTAACTCAAGAAGAATCCTTGCAACTGAACCGGAGGGATTCGGACTCTACTTCTTCTTGTCACAGGACTTGAATCGATCGGCCTTTGGACGAGTCATCGTTTTGTACTTCCGAAGGAGTGTCTTCCCGCCCCTCGTGTTTCCAAGTCGATGCTCAGCCATAATATCCGACCTTGATCCATCAGTATTTCGTGTGAGGTGTGGGGGACAGACGAGCTGCCCCCACGTTGCGTCTCAGTTGCCGGGAGGTGCACACGGAGCCGCGTTTGTAGACCTCATGTAAAATGAGGAGCGTAATTCAAGAGCTTGCGTAGAGCACTCTTAGGCTTGCCGCGTCAGCATCAGTTGGCTCGCGGTCACTGTCCAATAGACCGTAGAGAACATGCAGCACTTCGGCATTCTTCTGGAGGGTTGATGAAGGATGAGTGGAATTGTTGTTCGAGGCCATCTTACGCATCTCCGTGAACATATTGACACGCTTTGAGTTGTTTCAGTTTCTGTGGTACAACTCACCTCTATTTCCACTGCGGATACATATAAAGGTACATAGCTAAGACTCAGGTATTCGGATAATACCTAGGTATTACACCAGTAATCACCAGACCGTATAGCATCAGAACTCAATCAGAATACATTCAGAAGCGATTTCCTGACCGTGCGGAAGCCATGCTCCATGAGAACCGAGGGGGACAGAGGGATGACCTTGCGAGCGACTGGCCCTTGGATAGGCGGTAGAAGTGAGGAAGAACGAGATAATCCAGCTAGCTCTCCTTAGGTATGTATCCATTTGCTGGCTCTATGATAGCATTGTCTATTGCATCCATCACCTGAAGATATGCTTCCCCTTCCTCAATACCACACATCGCCATTCCACGAGCAAGCGCATCTAGGGTGAACTCCTTATTCTCCATTCTATCCACTACGGATGATAGGCAGCTCATACTCCGGGGGAGTCTGGCCGCTTCTCGCAGCTTGTAAGCAGTTAGCAGTTCGCCATCCATCAAGTCCATGAAGAGCGACGTGAAGAGCTCTTCCTCATGGGATTCAAGTTCATGCGTAGGAGCCAGAGCCACTGACTCATCAAACATAGCTCCTGCAGCACGGGCAAAGGCCTCCATCTTGACCTGTTACTCTCTCGAAGGTGATGAGCCAGTGATGAATGCACAAATCATGTTCCGAGTGGGGACGGCACTAATGATGTCAGAGATTGGAACGACCTGGAAGTCACAGTGTTTCTCGTCCATGCCAAATTCGGACCTAAAATGTGAAACTGCGGTGATAAACGCAGAAACCATCGTTTCATCGAATCCACCTTTCAGAGTCTTGGAGTATATGGGCAGCCCGCTCTTCTTATGCAGCACAATGAGTCCTATCATGTTCTTGACGTCATCGAACCTCTGTTTGACCGCAATCGCCTTGAGGTTCCGATTCTGTTTCCGAGTCCTTCGGACTCTGATGCCGACCAGAGCAATTACCAGCAATGCTAGCGAACTGCCACCCATTGTCAGAGCGGGCGCCATCTTGACTAGAGGATCAGTCTGGACATGAATGGAGTATGATTGAGTTGAGATCAGCTGATAGTTGGTCTTGCTGAAATAGAACAGGATCCCGATGTCTGAATCGGCTTCTATAATCGGGATAAACAATTGGCCAACATAATGTCCTGGAGACGATTCACGTAGTGTCAACCAGAGACTATCCGGGATGTCCAGTCTGCACCTGAGGTCGGCGGCGATGACAGGAATATCTGTTCCACGCTCCACGAGGTCAACAACCACCGTTAGTTGACTGCCTTCTGTTGCAAATGTAGACGACGAAAGCTTTGCCTCCACTTCAACGCTAATCACCGTAAACACCAGGACCATCCTCTGCGTTTCGAGGCCATTACCTGAAAATGTGAAAGTGATTGTGAAGGTACCCAGCTCATCGGGAGTGATTGAGATGTTATATAGCCCTGGCGTCAGAGTTTCAGATGAAACCCAACTGGACTTCGAACCAGCTATCAGAAGACTTGAATCTGATATTCCTGTCTGGTTTGCATCAGAGACATAAGAGAACGAGAAATGATGCTCATGGCCGAAGTAAATCTCCTCTGGGCTGTTGAACCAAGTCAGTTCGGTGGGGATTTCTTGGACCGTCAATGTAAATGTTTCAATTGCAGTCGCATGATTTTCTTTAGTGACCATAATCGAAAGCGCATGAATGCCAACATCAAATGGAAACACGCGTATAACATAGCCATCTTCTGCTGAAACAATAAGAAAACGGAAATCTCCATGCGGGGCTGTCACATTAACGGACGCGGATGTGATGTTGGTACTCATATCAGTCCGCTCATAGAAGAAAGAGATGTCAAACTCCTGCCCATAGATAGTCGTCCCTGACCGAATGCCCCCTGAGAATCTCAGCTGAGTTGGAATCAGCGTGGACTCAAGAATGTAGGATGATGAGGCATTCTGATGGTTTGCCATACTAGCC
>CAYPUO010000516.1:0-3192 GCA_964413775.1 uncultured archaeon | reverse complement strand
ATCCGGAGCCGCGCCCTCCATCTCCTTGACAAGGTAGGACTCGGGGAGCGTGCGAACCACTTTCCAGCAGAGCTATCCGGCGGTGAACAGCAACGTGTCGCGATTGCGAGAGCGCTCGCTAAGGATCCCCCACTAATCATGGGTGATGAGCCCACTGGTGCACTCGACTTCAGGACAGGCATTGAAGTGCTAAAGGAACTTCTCAGGCTCAGAGAAGAAGAAGGAAAGACTATTCTGCTAGTGACCCACAACAGAGAGATCTCAAAGATGGCGGACACTATCATTGAGATTAGCAATGGCCAACTCAGCGACGTCATAAGGAATACTGACAAGAAACATCCTGATGAGCTCAGGTGGTAGAGGAATGGCACACCAGAAGATGTACTTGTCTGTTTGGCGGGACATCAGTACTCACAAGTCACAGTTCCTCGGCATCGTACTCATGATTGCGCTAGGGGCTGGGTCTCTAGGAATGTTCCTACCATCATATTACAACTTGGGCGCAACCTACGATGAGACATACACCAACCTAGGCCTGGCAGATTTCAGCACGAGTACACTCATCCAGACTGACTCGCTAGGGGTGCGGGATATCAACGCCATAATGGCACAGCTCTCTCAGGAATACCCAATTGCATCATATGAGAGCAGAATCGTGTACGACCTGACTGCGGTGGAGAATAACAGTGGCGAACTCTCGATGACTGCAATCCGCCTTATCGGAGTGAATGTCACAGGAGGCCGACACCCCACCGTGGACGATGTGGACGTCTTACACGGAAGGTGGTTTGTAGATGCGGACAACTGGAACAATTCTGCAAGCTATAACGACTATGTTGTCCTGATTGACACGCGACTCAGCCTCTACCATAACATGACTCCAAACGCTCGAATCAATCTCCTTGTTCAGGGCAACGTGAACGAAACAACTAGCGTCAGAGTAATTGGAGATGTTGGCACAGCCGAGTACCTATGGTTGGCATCCTCGTGGCAGGACATTATGCCATCAGCAAAGAGGTTTGGCGTCATGTATATGCCGCTCTCCAGTGCCCAGCACATGCTCGGTTTCGATGCGAACGGAGTGAATGACATCTGTGTCAGGATGAAAGCTGATACGCCAATAGCTGTTAGGGACCAAGCTATGCATGCACTTGAGACCGCTCTACTTGGAAAGAACTATAGCATAATGCCGCCCGTCCCCAAAGAGCAGCAGCCATCGTATGCCGGACTGGAATTCGACCTTGAGGGTATATCCGAGATTGTCCTGGTCTTCCCAATGTTCATCCTTCTCCTTGCTATCTTCGGAACGTACGTGACCATGTCAAGACTTGTTGCAGCACAGCGACAAGAGGTGGGAGTCTTCATGGCCATGGGCTACTCAAGAAAAGACGTCTACAAGAGATATGTAACCTACAGTCTGATTGTCGCGATGATTGGAGCGCTCCTCGGGATTGTCATTGGAGAGGTCTCTGCAAGGTGGTTCACGAATCTCTACCTCAGTATGCTAGTGGTCCCCTTCCGCTACTTCGGAGTCTATCCAGATGTCATGGCCGCGAATGTCATCATCGCCATTGCAGTGTGCCTTCTTGGAACTTCACTACCCGCTCGGAAGTCAGCAAACACGATACCAGCCGTGGCAATGCGAGATGATCCAACCAACATGATTATGGGTAAAGTCACACTTGCCGAGAGAATATACGACAGACTAACTGACTCTCAACCACGAGCACGAAATAAGATCATTATTCGAAACCTGTTCCGCAACAGGAAACGGACAGTCTCAACACTGGTCGGCATCATCATGAGCTTTGTCCTGGTTGCAGCAACTGCAGCAACTTTCGACTCATTCAACGCAACAATTAGTGCAATGTCTGTCCAAGAGGGATGGGACATCCAGCTCCAGTACACGGACTTCAAGCTCAGTGACAAGGTGGCAAAAGACATAGCGCAGATAGAGGCTTGGCCAGATGTCGAGAGTGCTTTCTCAGGGATAGCCTTCTCAACAGTGTTGACCTCAAACTACAGTAATGTTGAGGCGCCTTTGCAGATACGTATTCAAAACCCGAGCGACGCTGTACACAAGTTCATGTTTGCCTCTGACAAGCAGAGCTTCAACAATTCGGGGATTGTCATCACACAAGGGACTGCAAACAAGCTGAATGTTGAGGCCGGCATGAATATATCAATTCTACATCCCAAGTTCAACATAACATCCCTGTTTCCACTGCAATACACCTTCAAGATGCAGAACAGTAGTTTAAGGGTCATTGGAATCTCACATGAATCGACGAGCCTGGTATGTTGGATCAGCACTGCCCTCGCTGAGCATCTAATAGGTCAGGCAGGACTCGATGCGAACACAATCTACATCCAACTGAAGGACATATCGCCAAGCGCAGTTGACGGTGTGAAACAGAAGATATTCAGGCAGATAACTGGTGTCAGGGCAGCCATCTCTGTTTCAGACGCGGCGCGTGACATGAACGACTATCTTCAGGTCATGCAGTTGTTCCTCTTCTCCCTAATCGGATTCGCGGTAGCCCTCGCAGGTTCTATTGTCCTCACAACCGCTGTGATCAATGTGATGGAGCGGAAGACGGAAGTCGCGACGGTCCTGACAATGGGAGCTCCACCCAGCTTCTCTCAGAAGACCTTCCAGATTGAGAATATCATCATCACGCTCGTAGGACTAGTGATTGGATTGCCCTTCAGCCTATTTGCCCTAGAGGAGCTTGGAGCATCCTTTACCACAGACTTCATGGTGTTCGTTGTTGTGATGACCCCGCTCACAGTAATACTATCGGCGATTGTAATCCTACTCACTACAGTTGTTGTGCAGTGGTGGTTTGTCAGAAACCTCAGCAAGATGGACCTTGCTCAAGAAACCAAGAGGAGGATTCAAGGCTAGGAAGCGATGAGATGAGTCAGCGAGTATACAACTGCATAATTGCCTTGGTGTTCGTCGCCATCTTGCTGCAACCAGTCGCTCTGGTAGAGAATATCGGAACACCTAGTGCTCAAAATGAATATTCAACGCAGTACAATCCGTCTTGGCTTCAACCAACACCCTTCCAAGCAGGACAGTGGCTGGAGTACTGGTCCAATACGAGCACGATGGACAGCACGGGTGAATACTATATGTATAACATTCAATCCGACTCGAACAGCACATGGTGGCACGTGGACATTATC
>CAYPUO010000515.1:0-3203 GCA_964413775.1 uncultured archaeon | reverse complement strand
TGGTGAACTTATCATGGGTCTTAGAATGAGTCCATCCAAAATGCTGGTTGCCAAGGTCGTTACCCACAAGGACCTCGAACGAAAGATGATATTGGCGCTAGAGGAGTTCGGGCTCTTTGAGCCAATTGATGTTCGAATGCAGGCGGGTATTCTTGAAGTACAACGAACGAGCGAGGAGGAAACGACTTTCGCACTCAGCGAGAGAATAAACGCTGTCATTGAGTCGTTCTCGCTCGACACGTCACGTGGACAGAGTGTGCGTACTGAAGTCCAAAGCCAGATGCTTTCCGAGTCGCTTCATTTCGTTTCTGAGGTGATGAAGTCGGTTGAGTTAGAAATGATTGATACCGATGAGGAGCTCGCAACCCTTACCCTAGAACTAGACAGGCAAAAGGGCATCTATGACATTGCACTGGCCTTGGGCCCTCTTGGCCTGGATCTAGCAATGATAGGGACTACTGAATATACCTACACCTCGGCAGGTAGGATTGAGTCAGGAAGACTAAGCAAGCTTGAGTGGAGTCTCAACGAGGTGACAGAAGGAGCGTATGCCTTCAAAGCAGTACCTGCCAGAGGTGGAAAGAACATGATGGTCGCGAGCGTAAGCATCCCCTGTGAACGGAAGGATGCTGCGGACCGCATCTTCACAGCCATTGGCTATGAGACCTTCCAGATTCCAGAGGGCTCAAAGGGTGACCCTGAAGCTATTGCCATGGAAGCGCTCACTCAGATTGACCAGCTTGAGAAAGAGATTGCTAGGTTACAGGAAAGGAAACGGATGGTTGCAAAGGAGTGGGGCCCGCGGATTCTTGCTGCATGGGAAGTCCTCGAGATTGAAAAGGCTCGCATCCGTGTAAAATCGTTCTTTGTCTATACAGAGTCCTCTGTGAAGGCTTGGGGCTGGATTCCAAGTGAAAAACAGGAAACGCTGGAGGCGCTCCTCAGCGAGAATGTTGGCTCCGCGCTAGAACTCGCTTTCGATGAGCCAGATTTCTCAGAAACGGACTCTCCGACCTACCTCGATAATCCTCCAGCAATGAAATCGGCACAGGATGTTGTGACGGCGTATGGAGTCCCAGCAAAGGACGATCTTGATCCCACAAAGATACTGTGGTTGTCATTCCCCCTCATTTTCGGTCTTGTCTTTGCTGATGTTGGGCAAGGATTCCTAATACTCATCATCGGTCTGTTTGCGATTCGGGCAACCCGAAGAGGCGATGACTGGGGACAGATTATGGGGTATATTCAGAATGGCGGAACCGGTCTGGTGTTGATGGGCGTCTTCGCAATCATAGGCGGATTCCTGTTTGGCAGCTTTTTCGGTTCTGAAACAGTCATTCAAGCACAGTGGCCAATCTTCCTTCACTACCTCAGCAATGGAGAACCAAATCCGTATAGAGCTGCACACATGCTAAAGCTCTCAATCGAGGTCGGTGTTATCCAGATTTCACTGGGGATTATACTTGATATCTACAACAAGCTGAAACACAAGAAGACCGATTCCGCACTAGCAAGTTTCTGCTATCTGTGGCTTTATCTAGGTTTCATTATTCTTCTCTTTGGCGTCAGCTATAACAATCTTGGCAGCTGGTTCAGCACTGATGGCACGGTCAATCTGTGGTTGCCAATTGTCGGAATTGGCTATGGCACTGGCAATAACGGTGTGTACCCGACACTCCCCATTTCACCGATGGTCTTCTCAATGATTTCCTTTGTGGCTCCTTTCATTCTCATGGCGCTCCTCTCCTTCAAGCATGGGATGGATGGCGCCGTGCACTTCCTTGAGAATGCTCTGGGCATGATTAGCCACACAGTGAGCTATGCGCGTATCTTTGCTCTGAACACAGTTCATGTCATACTCAGCAGCGTGTTCTTCTCGTTCGACCCGGGCATCCTAGTCCTGTACTTCCCGCCTGTGAGTCTCTTTGGTCTGAATCTTATCCCCGCTCAGTTTGTCGAACATGGTGTAGCATTTGGAGCAGAGCTTCCAATGATAGGAGCAATAATTGGCACATTCATTGTCGGGATACTTGAGGGAATGCTAGCATTCATGCACACCTTGCGTCTCCACTTTGTTGAGTGGTTCAGCAAGTTCTATCATGCAAGCGGAGTAGCATTCGCTCCGTTCAGTGTAAGGAGGCTCTTTACGGTTCCCTCGACAAAGATTGCAGTAGCACCGCCAATCGCGGCGGTTAACTGACAGGTTGCCTATTCGTCAGCGCCGCCAAGATAGAGCACCACGAGCTCCGACTCACCCTTGTAGGTGGGTTCCTGGTCCCTACTGACACGTTGACGATTGTCCCATGTACTGCGGGCTAGGAGGTCTGCTGCCTGCGCCTTGTTTCCAACATTCTGAGCTGCCTGTAGGTCTCCTACCTGCTGAAAGATCTGTGCGGCCACATTGTAATTGCCAACCGCATCTCTGAACTGGTCCTTTGCCTCGTCGAAGTACCTGCCTGCCTTTGACTTGTCACCTTTCTTTGAGAAGTACTCACCCATGAAGTCATTCTTGGCTCCTTCTAGGCGGGATTGGTCTCCTTTGAGCTTCATGACAACTCCATTGAGCTGTTGAACTTGTGTGTCTACATTGTTCTTCTTGCGTATCTGGTCGCCTTCCACATCATCGAGTGACGTTGCAGCAGACTCGAATGAAGCGACTGAATGCGTAATCCTCTGTATAGTTGTATCATGCGCTTTGATGGCTTCTTCTATGTTCTCATCATCATCATCAAACTGAGAGATCTCATCTTCCAATTTGGTAAATGCGCTGCCTCTCTCAATCTGCGCACGAAACGCCCACTGTTCAGACTGACGTGCAAAGACTTGCGCCTCAGAGGCAAATGCTGTAGCGAGTGCGAGCTTCCCAAGGTCAGACATCTCATTGGCCGACTCAGGATTACCAATTACTCGATAGTATGACGCCGCTTCAGCAGCATGCAAGTTCTCGAGTATGCGCGACATGATGAACTTGACCCCGTGACTGAGCTGGGAACTTAGATTGAACTGGATGACGTACTTCACATGATTCAATAGTGCCAGAGTCTTGTTTCTGAGGCGTACGACATCCTCGTCCTCGGTCTCAAGACTCAGGAGTATACCCAGACTGATGAGCGCTTCGCGTATCGCCTCAAGCGACTCAGACGGCTCATCGCCGAGTTTGTCTGCTGCAGCATCCAGCGACTTGTTGACATCCTGTATGAGGC
>CAYPUO010000514.1:0-3209 GCA_964413775.1 uncultured archaeon | reverse complement strand
CTGGTCGCCGTCAGTTTGCCGGAGACCCTAAACGCCTGTGGAGAGGTTGTAAGGCTCCCAGAGGGACTTCAGGTCCCCAAAGGAGCAGCCTCATTGAAGCAGGAACCGAACAGCATCCCTGGACGTTGATGTCCAGGTCTGTCTAGGTTTCGGGGAACGGTTATCCCGACTGCCAGAGCTAATGCAAAGAGAAAGGAGTCAAGAACAGGACGCTGAAAGAAGACATTGAAGGCGAATATGGCAATCATGAAGAGGAATGTCATCTGCATCAGGAGGTATCCGAATCTCCGGATACCAACTTCAAAGTCGGTCTCTGGAGGTTTCACTGACAGTTTCTGAGCTATCTTTCCGAACTCGGTGTTCTTTCCTGTCTTGACTACCAGAGCGACACATGACCCTGACGAAACATTTGTGCCCATGAAGACAGAGTTTGTCCTCTTTCCGAGTTGGCTTGCGAGGTCAATGCCACCTGCCTGTTTTTCTGAGGGATAAGTCTCTCCAGTCAGTGTTGCCTCATTAATGAACAGGTCATCGGATTCCAAGATGCGGGCATCCGCAGGTATAATATCCCCTGCTGAGAGGAAGACAATATCTCCAGGCACAATCTCCTCCACCAAGATGTCTGTCCTGTGGTCGTCACGCAGTGCAGTTGCCTTTACCTCCACCATTGAGAGCAGCTTTGCAACGGCATTGCTTGCCATGCGTTCCTGCCAAAACCCCAGAAGACTACTGGATACAACAATTGCAATGATGATCAGTGCATCTATATTATCGCTAGCTGCAAACGCTAACAGAGCTGAGAAGAGCAATATGATAATGATTGGGCTCTTGAACTGAGCAATGAGAGCAGAGAAGAACCCGGTCTGGGTCTTCTTACCAATCCTGTTAGGTCCGTACTCCTGTTGTCGCTGACTTGCTTCGTCACTGGACAGTCCCTTTCTCGTGGTATCGAGTGAACTGAGAAGAGACTCCTCATCTAATGCCCAGTAGCCTGATAGTCCTTCTTCCAACTCAATCTCATCTCTGTAACACATTTGGTCAATGAAACCGTCTTAAAGAGGCATTGCTTGAGGTCTATCGTTACGAGCCGGCGGATTAGAAGACGGAACTGCTAGAGCTCCAAGATCAGTGACTCATCCGTTTCATTTCTAGGTCATCGACGCGACTCCGTATTCTCTTTCCAACCTGTTCAATCTTCATGCGGATGTCATCGATCTGCTTGCTTCGCTTTGCTAGCTCTTCCTTCTTGTCCTTCTCCGCCTTGACGTACTCGTCGTAGGCCTCGGCCCACTCTTGTCTTGTCTGCCTGAGTTGACCCTGTAGGTGCTCATACATGATTTTCTTTACATGGATCACATTTCTCAGGGTCAGCAGCGTGGTTTCCATCCCTGAAATGGTGTTGGCGAGACCCTCTTCTGCGGCCTTGAGTTCTGCCCGCAGCTGCACCAGCTCTTTCATAGACTCCCCAATTTGATTTTCCCTGAGATATGCCGAGTTGGTGAAGAGCGCTGTATCGGGATCTATGTCAGCTCCACTGGGCTCTGAAGTATCTGTGGGTGCTGTTGTGCTCGTCGGATTTGATTGAAGTGGTCGGGGTGTGCTCTGATGTGCAGCCTCAGAATGAGCCGGCTCTACAGATGTAGCTGGTTGGGGCTCTTCGCGAGTGGTCGGGATAGTTTCCTCCACAGGCTTGAGCACAGTTTCTTGGTGAACTTCATCTCCAATCATCATAGCAGTCAGTGCCAAGAAAGCCTTGTCGATGTTCTCGCCAGTCATAGCAGAGCTCTCCATGAATATGGTCGGTGTGTTCAGCGATTCGCCGAATTTTCTGGCAAACTGCTCACCCTCTTCTGACGAGACAACTTGTTCTCCAAGATGGGCTGCTCGTAGGTCTATCTTATTTCCAAGGACAACAAGTGGTGGTAGCTTACCCATGAACTCCTTAGCCTCGACAAGCCATTTTGAGGCATTATCGAATGTTTCGCGGTCTATCACGGAGTAGACAAGGACTATGCCACTTGCGCCGTCGTAATAGCGCTTACGTAGGTTCTGAAAGAGTGGCTGTCCAGCTATGTCCCAGATAACGAGGTCTGTATGGATGCCCTTGTATGTAAGAGTCTTCCTAGCAAAGTCAACTCCTAATGTCGGGATGTAGTTTGTCTTGAAGGCCTTGTCCAGGAACTTCCGTCTTGCTGAGGTCTTCCCGACATATCCGTCGCCAATCAGACATATCTTGAACTGCCTGCGTTGAAAACTGCTCATGGCATTCCGCACCTCATTCGCTTGAAGGCGGCGCAATTGCATACTATCCTCTCTTGTCTTTATAGTGCTATCTAGGATAACCATCCGCGGATAGCGATTTCTTCATAGTGTGCGGTATCTTTTGCGAAGGATTATTACATTTTTAATCTTCTATGCCGCGTATTGTGGTGAACCATCATTGGGAATCTATGATGAGTATGACCAGTATCTGACCGTTTCAATGGACTACCTTAGGGCCAGAATGAATAGGTATCAGACGGCCGGCATTCCTCTAATGTTTTCGATGTTTCTGGTTCTTCCGATAGTGCTTGTCCTTCCTCGGCAGCTTGCTGAGAGTATATTCCCAGTCGGTCTGGTTATGATGGGACTACTATTCATCTCAGGTGCCATTCTGCTCGGGATAGGCTCAATTTGGAAGAACTATATCTATGCTGTCAGAATAATAAAGAGGCTGGAGCCTCCAGAGCCACTCATTACAGCGCGTTTTGCAGCAGTGAAAATAGGGAACACCTACGTATTCGTCCAACAGAGATCACCAGGGTTACTCTGCTTTGTATCCTTCAAGTATCTTGATGAGCAGGCGGCATACAAAATCAAACTACCAAGAGTCTTCTGGAAGTGGAGCTCAATTGTCAAGATCGAAGGGCTGAAGGCGCATGATGTCAGTGGTCAATTCTCCATCCCGACTCCTGAGGGTTCTATCGTTACCGGTAATGGCTACTTATTAGCCGTCCCCATCTTGGGCAGCTCTTACTTCATGCATGTCCCTGAGTTCTCAAGACAACAACTCCAAGCTGTTGCAGACTATGCAGCTATGTTCACAAATAGTGGGTCGGCTTATTGACATCCTGAAAGCTTCGGGAGCAGCACCCCGATAGTTTCAGCTTGGTGTTATACTACCATTGTACAGATACCAGCATACATAGGCCCCTCGCGAAGTTGTATCA
>CAYPUO010000513.1:0-3212 GCA_964413775.1 uncultured archaeon | reverse complement strand
GAGCAGTCAGATGGTCTGCGAATGGACCGAGATACCACTTTTCACACAGAGCCCTTTTGATGGTTGGATTTATATGTGCTTTTGGAATGCTGCCAGGCGTAGCTGCTGAATGGCCTGAGTATTGTGAGGTAACCCATCAGTTCCTCGATAATGGTGGTGGTATAACTTTTGTTACCATCGATAACTATGGCTATTATTCATCAGTACCAGAGGACCATTATTCTCAATCGGGCAACAGGGTGTATATAACTCTCGCTAATAATGCCTACATCACGGACTTGGTTATCAATTTCTTGACTGAAGACTATCAAATTACTATCACCAAAGGTGTGGTCGATGCCAGCCTTTCATACTCCCACGGAATTGGCAATGCTTACACTGAGGGGATTGAAACTACAGTTAGCTGTACTGTACATCTCCCCACCTATCTTTTCGTTTTTGGTATCAATCTCGGGAAGGTTAGCGAATGGACATATCAATTGAGCTTTAGTGCTACTCTACCATACACCGTTGCTGCGACATATTATCATAACTACTATTGATAGATGAATCTACCATGGGGCTCATTCGAGTCCCACTTTTCTTTTTCTTGGCCCATTATGGATGAGCTCTCATGCGAATCAGTCGTCATAAGAAAGTCGATAGGTCATGTATGCTCAGGAGAGCATCTAGATAGCGGTTAGATAAGCCATCTATATTTCATGTCACATAGGTTGAACGTAGGCGAATCGGTCACTCTCAACGAGGAGGATTGAATCTCAGTGGCTCTGCTATTCTTGGTGCGATCGGCCAACTCCCAGAGCGTCTATTATTGTCCAAGTCACTCATAGGAGTGCTTGTATCCATGGAAAGGCTAGGGCACGCAAGTCTTCCAGACACACTTCACAGCAGGACCAAGACCTAGCGTAATGGGGACTTAACCGAAGTTGCAGACTCCGCGTCTGTTGGTGAGCTGGAAACCGTCAACTACACTAACAGCAAGGATGTTTTTTCTATGCCTACTTGAGTTGTGTGCCGACCGGCAAATTCTTCGGTCTTAACGATGAAACTCGGATTAAAGCAGTTTTTCAATACTCCCACATACCTGGATGACCACCTGCGTCCTATTGCTTCTTAGCCATGTCTTCACCATTATCCAGCGGTACTTGGCCGCTTATGCACACGTTCGGTTCGGTGTATACTGCATGTAGTCTATGACTCTGGCCGAATCTACGGAGAGCCAAAGGTTTATCAAGTGCTCGATTTGCATCACCGAGCTGTCCAGAGTCTGGCATCGCTACTCGAAGAGCGGTACAGAATAACAGACAGAAGGGTCACAAATGAAACTGAGGGATTTCATCCTTAGAAGGGTTTTACTTGCCATACCAGTTGTATTCGGTGTCCTTACCATAACATGGTTCCTATCGTATGTGATAGGTAATCCTCTCTACATGTATGTTACTGAGAGGACTCCACCAGCTGCAATCGCAGGCATAAGACGTGCCCATGGGCTTGACCAGCCTCTCTGGGTACAGTATTTCCTGTATCTATCAAGCCTCTTTCATGGTGACTGGGGTGTCAGCAGGTCTATTGGGGGTCAGCCGCCAGTCCTTCAAGTTATCGCACAACGATTCCCAGCCACAATCGAACTGGCTATGGTCGCTATGATGTTTGCAGTAGTTCTTGGCATACCACTGGGGATTATCTCAGCTACCCGGAAAGATAAGCCAGTAGATCACGTCACACGAGTCTTCTCTCTCATAGGGGTTTCGATGCCTATCTTTTGGTTTGGTCTCATGTTGAAGTATGTTCTCTTCTATCAGCTTTCAATCCATGGGCTTCCATTTCTTCCACCAGGAGGGCGATTCGATGCTCGCTCCTTCGATTATGGTACTACCGACAGCCCTGCGATTACCGGATTCTTGCTTATCGACTCACTGGTGTTTTATCATAACCCGGCTCTGTTTATCAGTGCACTCCAGCACCTCATAATGCCAGGGTTCTGCCTTGGATACCTCACACTTGCCATCATCACAAGAATGATGAGATCTAGCATGCTTGAGGTGATGAGAGAGGACTACATTACACTGGCACGGTCGAAGGGGCTCTCAGAAAGGGTTGTTATCTATCGACATGCCCTTAGGAATGCGCTAATTCCGACCGTGACAGTAATAGGTCTGGCTTTCGGGGGTCTGATGACCGGCGCTGTTCTCACTGAAACAATATTCAATTGGCCGGGACTAGGTATGTGGGCTGTAGCTGCGATTCTGCAGTCGGATGTGGCCGCGATTAACGGTTTCACTCTTCTAGTTGCGATTATCTTTGTGACCGCAAATCTTGTTGTGGACTTGATGTACGGCGCACTAGACCCACGGATCAGATTTGGGTAGGAGGATAAAGCATTGACTACAAATGGACAGCCTGATGGAATTATTGAGTCGGGATTAGACCTGGGAACTCCCCATAAGATTCTGGCTCTTCTGTACCTCGCTTACTCAGTGGTATGCAGTGTCTTTGGAAGTATCATTATTCTGGGCTACGTTGGATTCACCTTGGTAGGATCCGCCGTAGGTCTTGCACAAGTTTCAGCATTTTTCAATACTTACTTACTCCAAGGCCTGGTGGTTATGGTCTTGGGACTCATTGGTATCCATGTAGCGTTTGAGTTACGGGAACTGGATGCCCCCTCCTTTTCTTGGACGCTCTATGTGAACCTGATTCAGATAGTCGTCGGATTGACTCTGGGCTTGTATGGAATACCATTCATCGCTCTGTCCTTGATTCTCATTGCGCTTCTGTTTACAACAGAAGTCAGGTCGTATTGGTATGAGCAGTGGATGGAAGATATGGGGCCCCGAATGAAGGAAACCAAATTCAGTCTTCATCTCCTCAGGAAAAGCCCACTCGTTGTTGTCGGAGTGTGTGTCATTGTCTTCATGGTAAGCGTTGCAGTGGCGGCTCCATATCTTGCTCCCTATGCCGGTGAACAGCGTCTCTGGGATGATGTGCGACTTCCCCCTGGATCTGCTAGCAAGGACCCACATATAGAGAGCAGTAATCTCTGGGTCAACTTAGGTACTGATGTGGACCTACAGCCACATGTCTATTCGGGAGGCTTCATGATATACGCTAATGAGACTCAGACATCTACTAATCCTTGGCTAGAATTTGATGTTGCCATTACCAACACTTCCAGTGATGCGGTTACCGTGCTGATCACCGGAGCCGTCTAT
>CAYPUO010000512.1:0-3214 GCA_964413775.1 uncultured archaeon | reverse complement strand
GGTTTCCATCGCGTCAATACGTAATTAGGTCGGGTGATAAGGAGTATTTCGCGAGGTTTTCGGCGTGCTTCGGTCAATTCTTGCTCCTTTCCCAAGCCACGATATCATACAGGCAGCTTCCTCTCAAGGTCTTCGAGATCGCACCAAGCTACAGGCGCGAGCAGAGCGGTGAGCTTGCAGGTATGCGACGTCCTAGGGCATTTACTATGCCTGACATACATGAGTTCGTCGCTGATATCGAAATGGCGAAGAGTTCAGTCAACAACCAGTTGGTCTTCGTAGAGAAACTCATGAAAGAACTTGATGTCACTTACGAGGTTTCCTTCCGGGTGCTCAGAGAGTTTTATGAAAACAACAGGGACTTCATCAAAGGTGTCGTGGAGAAGGTTGGCAAGCCTGTCATGATTGAGATCTTTGAAGAGCGGTATGCATACTTCTTGTTCAAGGGCGAATGGAACGTCGTGGATGAACAAGAGAAAGCCGCATGTCTGGCTACAATTCAGATTGACGTGGAGAATGCAGAGAGGTTCGATATCAAGTACGTTGGTGACGATGGTCAAGAGAAGCGTCCTCTTATCTTGCATACCTCCCCCTCGGGATCAATTGAACGAATTCTCTATGGTGTGCTTGAGCAGGCAAACAAAGACAAGAAGAAAGGCATCAAACCTATGCTGCCGCTCTGGATGACACCGGTCCAGGTACGGCTACTACCCGTAGACGATGTTCTGGTTGAGTATGCTCATGAACTTGGAGGTGCGCTTGACTCCTATGGAATTCGATATGAGATTGATGACCGTTCCATGACATTAGGTAAGAAGATACGGTCTGCTGAGAAACTCTGGATCCCCTATATCTGCGTCGTAGGGGCAAAGGAAAAAGAATCCGGCAAAATAGCTATCAGGATTCGCAGAGAGGTGGACCGGACTATGTCTATTGAGGCACTGGCCAACGAAATTTCAGAGAAGACGAAATTCGCTCCTAAACAGCAATTGTTGCTTCCTTCCCTGATATCGAAGCAGCCCATTTTCTCAAGAGAAGTGTAATGCGATGAAGAGGCATGCTGTGCCTCTCCCCTTTCCATAGGTCTCCTTACCCCGCCCTCCACAGATTGTTCTAATCAAAATACTAATATATCTCACTTGAGAGATAGATTAATTATCTCATTAATGAGATAGGATGCTATCAATGAAAATGAAGTTTGAATTAAGCAAAGGGTCCGGTCACCCTCAGATTCCCGTATTTGTGAACGGAAAAGGTCCCTATACTTTCACATTGGACACAGGTGCAGTGACTACCACTCTCTCGACTAGTTTGGCCAGAGAACTAGGTATTGCCACGTATGAAGGTGACAAGGCGAAGGCAACCGGTGTCGGCGGAGGCAGAGTCGCAGTTGAGTTCGCCAGAGTTGATACTCTCCAGATTGGCGAAGAAATGATTGAGAACGAAGAGGTGCTGGTAATAGACCTTGGCTCAGCTCTTGGAGCCTGCTTTACAGCAGGAGTCATCGGTTACTCATCCTTGAAGAACTATAGACTGCATGTGGATTATCCTAACGCTACAATGTTGTTGAATCGGAATGGCATGAATCTTGGCGGCCAGCGGAATCTGGAATGGACCGACTTTGAATACATTGGCGACACCCACCTTGTCACCGTTGAAACCATGTTTGATGGGAAAGGCCCTTTTCATCTTGTTGTTGATACTGGTTCAGGCGGTACTGTGATTACACCGCATGCTGCTGAGCGACTGGGCATGACAAAGGACCAAGCAGTTGCAGCTGTAAAGGTGGGCTCTGCGCTTTCCGACGGATGTGGAGATGGATGCCAAGGTATCGGAGGTGCAACGTCCGGATATGCAGTTCAAGTCAAGGCGATTAAGGCAGGCGGTATCGTTCAAGAAAATGCGGTGATTGCAGTAATTGACCTTAGTATTGTTTCTCCCCGTGGATCGTTGATTTCAGATGGGATAATTGGCTATCCCTTTCTGAAGGACCTTGAGCTAATCATCGACTATCCAAACAAGAAGATAGCCTTCGCTAGGGTTGCTCCGGTCAACTAGGTCTAAGGATTGAATGACGAATCCTTATATTGGCTCCCTGATGAGATAGGTTTGGACCGGCGAGGTGAAATGCTATTATGTCTACAAGGACGTCACTGAAGTCGATAGATCGGAAACTTCAACAGATGGAGGAACTTGTGGAAGTCATCAACCTTGATTCCTGCATGTCAATCTATTCATACCTGATGCTGTTTGGAAAGACAACTCCTGCACGACTTCGGGAGGTAACAGGGCAAAGCAAAGCCACGATGTTCCGCAATCTCGCAAGGCTTACTCGGGTAGGAGTAGTGCAAAAAGAAGACATTGAGTCTGTTGAAGATAAGAGATACAGCACTCACTACTACATTTCGAAGAATCTTGTGGACTACGCAAAGTCACTCTATTCATCGAAGCTGAATGATTTTGCCAGAGGGGCAGGGAAGTCTGACCTAATCAGGGAGTGGCTCTCGCAGGTGGAAGCGTTACCATATTCTCTGCATCAGCATACTTCACGGTTGATTTTGGTAGCTGCGCAGAGGTCGCTAGCAGCCGACGGCACACCCTGCAATGCTGTGTCGAAGTTTCTCTCTTTCAGGCTTGCGGACCTCGACGCGGTTGGTGTACTGCATAAAAAACTCCAGTCAGTCGTGGAGTACATCGATCGAAAGGAAACGGTGGCCAAGAGGGACTTTAAACGTCCGTTGAAAAATCCCGTCGCGATCTCAATCAGCGTTGTAGCTCTTAATCCAAAAGGTCTACCACAAGATTCTGGAACCATTGTGGAAATAGAAGAATGTTGATGGCTGGTCAAAAAGTAGGGATTTCAGTCTACATTCTCGTGGACTATTCCACCTTCTGAAAGACGAGTTCAAACGAGATTGAGCCATCTGGCTCATGATCAGAGAAGCGAAGGGTGTTCTCCTCGCCGGTGTCATATTGAAGGAATCCTGTTTTTGGATTGCGAGTATCAACGAATCTAACTCTTGTCGGTGAGAGGTCGGTGACCACAAAGTCCCGCGGTGCCTCCTTCTCCTCCCATGCAACAAAATTCCTGTCGAAGTGTCTTAGGAGCATATGAATCTCCCCATCTCTCTCAATGAGTGCAACGATCTCATAGATGTAGATACTATCATCTCTGATCCAGCGGAACACACAGAGCTTGTTAGACTTGGTTTCA
>CAYPUO010000511.1:0-3223 GCA_964413775.1 uncultured archaeon | reverse complement strand
CCTGTGGAGAGAGTGTAAGACTCCTCGTAGGTCCTTCGGGAGCACAAGGAGCGACCTCGATGAAGCAGGAACCGAACAACATTCCTAGAAACTGATGTCTGGGACTGTCTAGGTTTCGGAAAACGGTTCTTATGAGTTTCCACGGACACATTATGCTAGACCAGAAAAGCATGAGTGTCTTTCGGTTTCGTGCATGGAGCTGCAGGAACCTGTCCGTTTTCGGCCATTATACGCCAGATTCGTGTCTGTATGTGAAATCGTGAACATTAATAGCAGACAGGTCAGCTGCGCGGGTGTTGCCCACGGGAGGTCCGAAGGCACTTGACTGCCGCAACCCGAAAATCATCTTCACCCTCGAAGCGCAGAAAGAAGAGCACAGATGAGTTTGAACCTCGAATAGTAGCCTTCTGCTGCAACTGGTGTTCGTATGCCGGCGCGGATCTCGCCGGGACAAGCAGACTTCAGATGCCACCCAATGCTCGGATTATCCGCGTCAACTGCACGGGTCGCATCGATGTGTCATTCATTCTGGAGGCCCTCAGCCAAGGAGCAGATGGTGTCCTGATATCGGGCTGCCACCCTGGCGACTGTCACTACACAAGCGGCAATCTGAAGATGCGGAGTAGGTTTGCACTGCTTACAAGACTCGTTGAAGAAGCAGGAATTGATCCTGGGAGACTCCGCTTACAGTGGGCCAGTGCAGCCGAGGGCGAAATATTCAGACAAGGCGTTACTGAGATGGTTGAACGGGTAAAGAAGATAGGACCTAATCCCGTAAGGAGAGATGACTAGACCATGGCCAAGAGAATTGCCCTCGCACAACTGAGTTCGTGTTGGGGTTGCGACCAGTCACTTATTGACCTTCACCTTGGGCTTCTGGACGTACTCCCTAGCCTCCAGATAGTATATTGGCCAGCAGTAGTTGACTACAAGCTACATGACCTTGAAGCCATGCCTGACAAGTCAGTGCAAATTGGACTGGTTGAGGGGAGCTGTAGGACCAACGAGGATGTACATCTGCTCCAGGTAATGCGAAAGAAAAGCAAGGTCCTTGTTGCCTGGGGATCATGTTCGGTGTACGGAGGCGTCCAAGGACTGGGGAACCAGTGGGACACAGACGAACTCACTGAACGCAAGTTCATCAAGGCGGAAACTGTGACTGACCCACGCATGCCAGAAGAGAATCTTCCCGGCTTCACTAATCATATCACTCCAAATCCAGACATCGTGGAGTTTGATGTGCTACTCCCAGGCTGCCCGCCAACCAGCACCAATACGCGTGATGCATTGACGGCACTCCTCAGCAACAAGCCCTTTGACCTGCCGACGAAGACTGTCTGCGACCAATGTCCGATGGAGAGAAAGGAGAAACACATCAAGGCTTTCAAGCGGACATATGAGGGACACATCGAGCCAGGCAAGTGTATCCTCGACCAGGGATATCTCTGCTTGGGTTTCGCAACCATAGGTCTCTGTGGAGCTCAGTGTCCAACTGTCAACACACCGTGCAAGGGATGCTTTGGACCGCCGCCCGCAGTCACAGACCGTGGTGCCAAGATCATCTCAGCCCTCGGAGCAGTGGCAGAGATGGAGCCTGAAGAGCTGCAAAAGTCATTCCCCGATCCAATCGGCTCCTTCTACTTTACAGACTTTGCATCATCGTACCTGTCTAAGATGCGCGGGAAAGAGCGGGGGAAGAAGGAATGACAGAAGAGAAGACCGTCAGGATAGCACCTGTCACCCGTCTGGAAGGGCACGGTGAGTTAACCCTGAAGCTTGGAAAGGACGGGAAGGTCAAGGATGTCCAGTTCAACGTTTCATCAACACGTTTCTTCGAGAAGTTCCTTGAAGGGAGATTCGGAGAAGAAGCAGTTCGTATTGCGCCACGCATCTGTGGCATATGCCCTGAGCCGCATCACCTCGCAGCGACAAAGGCAGTTGAGGCGGCATGGGATATCACTCCTCCGCCGGCAGCAATCAAAGTAAGGCGACTCCTCATCAACGCGAAGCAGTTTAGTAGTCATGCGCTTCACTTCTTTGCCCTAGCAGCACCAGACTTCCTTGCCGGACCCCTTGGCGACCCAGCAAAGAGGAACGTTGTCGCAATCATCAAGGCACTCCCTGATGTTGGGAAGATGGCACTTGAGATGATGCAGTTCGGACAGGATCTATGTGCGGCCATAGGAGGCAAGGCGATCCATCCAGTTACATCGATACCGGGCGGGCTCACCAATCCTTTCTCGAACGAGAAGAGGGACGAGTACCTGAAGCGTTCAGAGAAGGTCCTTGAATGGACAACTCAGACAGTGGACCTCGCGAAGAAGGTCGTACAGGACTACTGGGACCCCATCACCAAGCTCGCGGTGACTCCGACATACTACCTTGGAATGCATAGTCATGGAAACCATGAGATATACGATGGGAACTTGAGAGTGATGGACCCAAGCGGCGAGGTTGTCGCGGACTTCAAGCCCAGGGACTACCGCAAGTACTATGGTGAATACGTTTCGGACCACTCATATGCGACACATGTCTACTACAAGCCTGAGGGCTATCCCAAGGGAATCTGGCGTGCGAACACGCTGGCGAGATGTAATGTAGTCGACCAGATGGGAACACCTCTAGCTCAAGAAGCATTGAAAGAGATGCGAGATGCGCTTGGCAGGCCAATCCATGCGACATTTGCCTACCACTGGGCGCGAATCATCGAGCTAGTGGAGGCACTTGAGGAAACCATCGGTCTACTGAAGGACCCACAGATTGTCAGCAAGGACATCAAGCTGTCAGATGTCACACCAAAGAAAGGCGATGGAGTGGGTTGCGTCGAGGCCCCTCGCGGGACGTTGATACATCACTACTGGACAGGTGAGAACGGAATGATCACCAAGGCAAACATGATCGTTGCCACCAACAACAATATTGCAGGGCTTGAACAGAGCCTTAAGACTGCTGCAAAGCAGATCTTCGAAGAGAAGGCGCTTGACAGCCTCAAACTACCCGAACCAATGATATAGAGAGAATAATCATGACAAACGAGATACCTGAGGGCATCCTCAACCTCCTTGAGATGGTTGTGCGATGCTACGACTGCTGACTATCCTGCGCCGCTCATATGGTCATCGTTGACGAAGAGGGGCGCGAGATAGCACGGAAGGAACTAGTGCTGGGCAGTGGATGAAGGCGCGACCGAAACTCGGGTCGGGCTGGACGACCTTGCAAGGGT
>CAYPUO010000510.1:0-3226 GCA_964413775.1 uncultured archaeon | reverse complement strand
GTCTAAGGGATATGACCTGAGAAACAGATCAACCAGCATGTTTTCCTCCGAGAAATGCAATAGAGTTCCTGCAAGTTCCTTTGCAGTCGGTGCAGATACTACATGATTCAACTAATTACCCTCGATAGACATTTCTCGGATTTCCTTTTTCACTATTTCACTCTAAAACGCCGAGTATCCCGCGGGTTCAAGCAAGTCGGAAAACACCGAACACGAAACCACGAGTACGATTTGGAGAGATGTGGACTACCGACGATATAGCTCCGGCTCCAGAGCTTTAAGATTCATTTGGATTCTTTTGCCCCTCCTCTCTTTCTTATCCATTCTCCTTCTTGTCATCCTAGCAGGAGAAATGAAACACATCGATGTTTGCGACCGGACAAGTGATACTACCTGTGCGGGCTCTGTAATTATATGAATCCTGATGGATATTGTTTTCCTTTTGTTTGGTTTTCTTGGAAACTGGATTGTGAGGTCCATACTTATTCTTCTTTGGCTTCCATGTTTCTATCTATACCATCTATCAATTGCAACACATAGTTTTCTTTCTGGACGCTAAGTGCATTTTTTCTATTGCTGAGATTCGTACCAACGATAAGCTGTGTCTTGTTTGACTTTCTTCCTCCTCAAGTATGGCTATTCGGTGATACTTGTGTAGGGAATGACCTTTGCTAGCTAAATGAAAGTCAGCGCTAGCTAATTGTCTGTGTTCATCAGAGTGGTACCAATAATCATCTTTTTCTCACGGATTAGGATAGCTGGCCATTCCTAGGAGCAGCTTACAAGAGCTGATTTTCCGAGATACAATCGCGGCATTCCCTCAGAGATACGAATATATTGACGAGCGCCATTCATTTGAGATATTCATTACAACTTTATCACCAACGTATAGGTTGCCGTGAGTCAATGAAGTCCAGAGGGCGTTTCTATGGGCGATCCACTAAGAGATGAAATTGATAGGATTCGAGCGAAAATCAAGACCTACAAGAATCTGTATGAAAACAGTGAGAGCAATGTTAGAGCTCATCTCATTAATCCGATCTTAGATAATCTTGGCTGGATTACAAGTGAACCGGACCTTGTAAAGATGGAATCACGGACAGATTCCGGCGGCAAGCCGGACTATGAGCTTATCGGGAAAGATGGAAAAGGAGTCCTGTACATTGAAGCGAAGGCACTTGGAATTGATTTGCTTAATCCTGCTCAAGATAAGCCTCTTTACCAGCTGAGCCAGTATCTTTTCCAGCAGGGAGTAAATTTCGGGATACTAACTGATGGAGCGAAGTGGGTCCTTGTGAAGGCGTTTGATAACAAACCACTCGTGGAACGCGTTATTTGGAAAGTTGACATTCTCAAGAAATATCCATCGCTAGGAGATTTGCTTCAAATCAGACCCGCTCAGATAGAGCATCTCGAAGAAACTGGGACGAGGCACGATGCTGTTGTTGAATCATGGCATAACGTACTTCAGAATCCTATGGAAGTAGTCAATGCAATTCTCCCGAAAATCAAATGTAACCTTGCAGAGAAGGGATATGAACTTGATCAGGATGAGATTCGCGCCCATGCTGAACCACTTATTGATGAAGTAATCGAGAGAATCAAGGGGCCCCCGTCCCCGCCGCCGCCCCTGACGCCCCCGCCGCCTGAAGCATGCGAAGACAAAAGGTATACATGGGTACAGATAGGCCAAGAGCGGCACACAATCTCTCGAAACAAAGAAATCCTCACTCAGACTGCGGAATGGCTAATCAGGCAAGGGTTCCTAAGACCGGACAATGCACCAATTTGGGCCTCTAAACGGAAATACCTTGTTGCAAAAGAGCCCAAACATCCAACTCCTGATAATAAAGGCAAGTATGATTTTCGAGGAAAGAAACAGCTCAGCAATGGACTATGGATGCATACTAACCTCTCTACCGATAACTGTATCAGGTATGCAAAAATGCTACTAAACCACTTCGGGGTTTCTGATGATCTGTTGAGGTATGGAGAATGATATTGTTCGCTAGTCCGCATCATAATAGAGCATCATGACGAGTGCGCTAGGAGGGGAGAATATCAATGAACTCATTGCAGGCGACATCCTCAATTCAATCCGATCCAATAGACCGTCAGCATCTAAGTACCGGTTCACGAACTAGGCTGTGCCATTCCTTAACTATGAAATGCTCCCTGCAATCGTCATCAGGCAGTTTCCAGAATGATGAAGCAAAATCTGCAATGGGTGTCCAATTAACTCCAAATGGAAGCGCGCTATTCTATCTTGTTGTACCGACTACATTGGAATACAGACGCCTTAGCCAATAGTATTCAAAGTCCGAATTCATTTCTTTCAGCTGAGCATTTATGTAGGGATGGCGAATAGCATCAGCTGTGTGAAGCACGTAAGACTTCTGGTAAAGGTCAGACTCGCTCAAGTACTTCTTCAAATACTCCACAAGTAGTGGAAAGGACGGTAGCGTTCTTCCAAACGATTTAACTGCCAACATGCCAGTTTCGCGGACTAACTCATCATTTGATGCGATTGCTCTTGTTAAGGACCGAATCACCTCTTCATTAGGAAAGGCTCTTTGTTCAGAGCCGGATGACGGGATTCGAGTTGCTTGTTGACTGACTGCTTCATTCTGATAATAGATGAACATCGGCACCAGAAACGGTTTCTTGACTGATATTGCCAGTTGTTCGATTCCTTGAAGTGAAAGGAGCTCGCATAGCGCAATTGCTACAAAAAGGGACATCTCGGGCCCAAGGTGTGTAAAGGTGTCTTTTATACGTTCTAGATCCCAGTCAGTTCTTGTCACAAGTGTCATCCATTTGCTGACTACTAGGATAATATACATTATTACATTGCTATCAATGTCTTTTTTCTTGATGTGGTCAAGTAACCTTGCGCAATCACCAGTACTAAGGCAGTTGGCCTTTTCGTATAGTGCAATCAGAGCTGGATATGGTAGGACTTTGTCATCTGAAATCGCATCGGCAACCAAATCTGCACAGCCTTTTGCAGATGGCTCCTTTTGTACATGGGAGTTCACAATTGCCATAAAGAAGTCTCTCAGACCTACATCTAGGAGGGAAAGGCGTCGTGCCAGCCCCAAAATGAGGTCTTGCATGTGGGGGTGTTCTCTTGGCAAAGACCTGAACGCAGCAAGTATAAGCTTGTGTAGGTTCAAAATGCTCTTTCTGGTTTTCGTGGGGTCCAAATCTAGTATGTAATCCGTAT
>CAYPUO010000509.1:0-3238 GCA_964413775.1 uncultured archaeon | reverse complement strand
GACCCGTTCAGACTCGTGCAGGGATCACAAGGAACAATTGGAATTGTGACCTGGATTACGATGAAATGCGAAGTCGCACCAGCCATTCACCGTGTCTATCTTGCAGGGTCCGATTCTCTGGAATCGCCGCAGGCCTTCAATTATGCAATTCTCCGCCGCAGGCTCATAGATGAGCACTTCATGTTGAACTCACGATGCCTCTCCGAAATGTTGGGGCGGGACACACAGGGCTCGCTTCCTGAATGGATCCTTGTGACTGGAATATCTGGGCACGGGCCGCTTGCACAGGAGGAGTTTGATTACCGTCTTGCAGACACCATGGATGTTGCTGCCAGTGCTGGAATCAGCTTGGAATTGGAAGCACGAGGCGTCACGGCCGATGACATCCTAAGCCTCTTGAACGTACCCAGCTCCGAGCCATACTGGAAGGTTCGGACGTTTGGAGGATGCAGGGAGGTTTCCTTCGTTTCGACTCTTGATAAGATGCCTGAGCTCTACGCTCTATTCCTCAACGAGGCTGAGAAATCTGGCGTTGATAGGGAAAGAATCGGAGCATACGTGCAGCCTATTGTTCAAGGAGTCAACACCTACTGCTGCTTCGATATCTACTATGGCCCACAACAAGAACAAGACGTTTCGAGTATGGAAACGCTATTTGTCAACGGCTCTGAAAGACTGATGAATGCAGGAGCCTTTTTCTCAAGACCTCCTGATGCTCTAAGAAAAGCAATCTACACCAGGGTTTCGCCTCAAGTCCTCAGTGCCATGAATCGAGTGAAACGGATTTTCGATCCCAACAATATTCTGAGTCCTGGGAATCTGTGCTTTGAGGAGGCGATAGAGTGACCCTAGGCGATTTCGAAGAGATGATGGATAGCTGTGTGAGATGTTCCAAATGTAAATTCATCCCGCAGTTACAGATCAAGAGCAAACGCTTCTCTCACATCTGCCCATCAGTTGAGTACTTCAATTTCCATGCCTACTCTGGCGGGGGTAGGATGATTATGGCTAATGCCCTCCATAAAGGCAGGATTGAGTTCACCCCTGAGATGCTCGATGTGCTGTACAGCTGCACGAACTGCGGCGGTTGTGAGATATCCTGTAAATGGGTTTATGACTTAGAGCCAAACGAGGTAATCCATGAGCTTCGAGTTAAGGCCGTGGAATCAGGTGCAGGCCCATTGCCCAAACACAAAGAGTACATTGATCGTGTCAACCGAACCCAGAATCCATATGGCGAGCCGACCGGAAAGCGACCTGCATGGCTTGACGCTGATATTCAGTTGGACGAGGACTCTAGTACAGTCTACTTCGTGGGGTGCACAGCGTCTTATCGTAGACAGGAGATAGCGCAATCTACCGCTCGAGTCCTGAATGCGGGCAATGAGAGTTTTCGGATCCTCGGAACAGACGAGATCTGTTGCGGAAGTCCTGTCTTTCGTGTCGGTGACCAAGCAAAAGCAATCGAGATTATGAAGCGAAACATGGAACTGTTCAAGAGCAACGGCATAGAGCGAATTGTAACAAGCTGTTCGGGATGCTTCAACATGTTCAAGACAGAGTATCCCCGTTATGTCGAACAGCCGATTGAGGTCGTTCATATCTCACAGCTCATGGAGAAGATGCTCTCTGAGGGAAAACTGAAGCTGACCAAAGATGTGCCGCTCAAAGTGACTTATCATGACCCTTGCCACCTGGGCCGGATGTCAGAACCTTACGAGCCGTATGAGGGCGAGAAGATAGAGGTCCTCTCTCAAGTCTACATTTGGGACCCACCCAAACCGGAACGAAGGGGTGCAGGCGGCATCTACGACGCACCGCGTAATGTACTGAAGCAGATTCCTGGAGTAGAGCTTGTTGAGATGGAGCGAATTCGAGAGTACAGCTATTGCTGTGGGGCAGGTGGAGGGGTGAAGGCCGCATTCCCCGATTTTGCTCTCTGGACAGCAACAGAACGCGTTCAAGAGGCTGAGGCAACTGGCGCTGACGCTATCATCTCTGTCTGCCCATTCTGCTCGACCAATTTCAAAGACTCGCTGAGCCATAGGGAATCAAAGATGAGATACTACGACCTCACTGAGCTTGTCCTCATGAGTCTGGAGGGAGGTGATTGATTGGTAGATGATTCATTCTATTCCAGACTTCAAGATATAGTTGGCAAGCGGAATGTGACAAGAAATCCTGCAATTCTTGACACGTATGCATTTCAGTGGGGTTTTGAAATAGAGAGTGCCCAGCGGGGAGAAGCGCCATCCAGATTCGGCCAGAGACCTGCTGCAGTAGTCCTCCCGGCGTCAACAGAAGAGGTGCAGGGAATCGTCAAGGCATGCAACGAGTTCAAGGTGACATTCAAGGCCCTGAGCACAGGCCTAGGTCCTTGGTCAGCCGTGTCTGTCCCTGATGCGATACAGATTGACCTCAGGAGAATGAACAAGATCCTGGAAATAGATCCCAACAACCTCTACGCTGTTATTGAGCCGTATGTCACTAATGCAGAACTGCAGTCAGAGCTCTTCAAGTATGGTCTGATGCACCATGCGCAGGGCGCAGGTCCCCAGACATCTCCTCTAGCAAGTCATACATCATTTGTAGGTCCTGGATTCACATCGCCTTATACTGGGTTCAGTGGACGTAATCTGCTTGGTGCTGAGTGGGTTGCTCCAGACGGAGAGGTAGTTAGACTGGGATCATTTGACTCTGTGAAGAGGTGGTTCTCTGGCGATGGTCCGGGCTTTAGTCTTAGAGGGGTGATCAGAGGTTGGTTGGGTGCATATGGCGGCCTTGGAGTTTTCACGAAGGCTGCAATCAAGCTCTACTCATTCCCAGCACCCAAGGAATGGAAGTGGAAGACCAGCGGAACCATTCCCAGCTATGACTGGGAAGTCCCGCCATTCTGGAAGATGTTCGTGCTAAACTTCCAAGAATGGGAGCAGTATGAAGCTGCTTTCTATGAGATCAGCGATTACGATGCTGTGATGATGGCAACCACCTCATCCTCTGAAGGCCTTGCAGCACTATTCACCGACACAAAGACGGAAGCACTTGAGGTCATCTTCGGAGGCCTGCTAGAACGGACAAAGCGATACTTCATTGTCCTTGTTGCCGCCCACACTGAGCGGGAATTTGATTTTCGAGTTAAACTAATCAGAACGTTAATGGAAGCTCACTAAGCTGAGCACCTGCTCGAAGAGGCGCAAATATCACAACGTACTTCTCACTATGCAGAAACGATACGGAA
>CAYPUO010000508.1:0-3239 GCA_964413775.1 uncultured archaeon | reverse complement strand
TGGTTTCAGGAAGTATGAATGAACTCAACTGCATTTGCAGGGCAAACAACGGAGCATAGCCCGCAGCCATCACACTTCTCAGGATTCACAACTGCAACGCTTTCTCTCATCTGAATTGCCAAGTAGCCTCCATCAGCACAAGCCGTGACGCACTTCTTACATCCTGTGCATCGGTCAGTGACTGTTGCCACAAGCGGAGGTAGTTTTCGAAGCGCCTCCCATGATGTGAGCTTCGGCAATGCCTTTCCCACCACCGAGTCCAGAGTCTTGTATCCTTTCCTGACCATGAATTCCTCAAGCTTGGAAATCATTTCCTTAATGATGCCAAAGCCGTTCCACATTATGGCTGTACAGACCTGTAGAGTCTTGGCGCCTGCCATGAGATACTCTGCAGCACTATGCCAGTCCTCTATGCCGCCGATGCCTGATATCTCTACATCGGGTATCGCCCTTGCAATTGATGATACAACTCTAAGTCCGATAGGTCTAACGGCAGGCCCGCAAAACCCACCATATGTGCTACGCTCCTGCCCTGTCGATGCACCATATGCCATTGGATAGGGTGTCGCAGTTTCGACATCTATACCAATGAGAGACTCTACCGTGTTGATTGCAGATATCCCATCGGCTCCACCATTAATTGCAGCACGCGCGATTTGGACGATATCGGTCACGTTTGGAGTCAGCTTCACTAGCACAGGGAGATCTGTCTCCCGTTTTGCGGCCTTCGTCACTTCCTCCACCAAGTCTGGATTCTGTCCAATGAAAGCGCCCGTGTGCTTTTCAGGCGAACCGTGAGGACATGAAACATTCAGCTCTATTGCATCAACACCGGATGAAGCCATTTTCTCTGCTAGCGCGGTCCAGCCCTCAGGCTCAGGGCTACTCATGATGCTTCCAATGACAATGAAATCATCCGGAGCTTCCCGTTTTATCTCGGGTATCCAGGAGTTGAGCCAGGTATCAAGCGGTTCCCGAGAAAGCAGTTCTATGTTATTCATGCCAACCAGACAACCATCTCTTCGAAGCGCTCCAAGACGGGTACGCGGATCAACTGTCGGATTCTCTGTCACGGTCTTCAGGACAGCTCCGCCCCAGCCAAGCCGTGCAGCACGCAAGACTAGTCGTGGATTCATAGAAGGTGGTGCAGAAGAAAGCATGAACGGGTTCTTGAAGCTCAGACCAATGAATTCAATTTCCAAACGAGACACTGAAAATCCGCCTCCGGGAATGTAAACGGTATCTCTTCAGCCCTAAAGGTCTTTAGGAAGAGTTTGCATTACGGGTATCGTGAGAAGCTGAAACGGTGAAACAAGATGGATGACAAGAACGTACCTGAAGACCTGAAGAGAGCTTACAAGAAAGAGGAGATAATTCAGGCCGAGAAGAAGCACATTGTCCCTACAGTTGCTCATTACTACAAGGAGCCAATCCTGCTCGTTGAGGGGAAGGGAGCAGTGCTAAAGGACATTGCCGGGAAAGAATACATTGACCTCTTTGCAGGTATATGCACAACTATCTCAGGCTATGCTCATCCGAAACTAGTGGACACAATCAAATGGCAGGCTGAGCGATTGATCTATACGAGTACAATGTACTCTACCATACCGTATCCAGTCCTAGCCAAGAAACTTGCTCAAGTTGCCCCGCCTGGGCTAAGTCAAGTGTTTGTTGTCAATAGCGGCTCAGAGGCAAATGAAGCGGCACTGTTCATGGCTAAGAAATACAGGAATAATCCGTACATCGTTGCTTGCTCAAGGGCATACCACGGTCGAACTACGCTGGCGCGAGAGATATCCAGCTCAGGATGGCGGAGCGTTCCTGAAGCACACCCGCCAGGGGTTCGATTTACAGCATACGGCTATTGTTACCGCTGTCAATTCGGCAAGGAATACCCTGAGTGCGACTTTGAGTGTGCAAGGTATCTGAGGGAAACGATAAGAACTCAGACGAATAATGCCATTGCCGCATTTATAGCAGAGCCAATTCAAGGTGTGGGCGGAATAATTCAACCGCCGAAGGAGTACTTCCAAATCGTACACGAGATAGTCAAGGAATATGGTGGACTCTACGTCTCTGATGAGGTCCAGACCGGCTTTGGAAGGACAGGTGGAAAGTGGTGGGGCATTCAACATGCAGGCGTTGAACCGGATATCATAACGATGGCTAAAGCTTTTGGCGGTGGACTGCCCATTGCAGGGGTCCTCACAAGACCCGAGATCGCTGCAGACTACAAGATAGTGGATGGATTCGCGACTTTTGGGGGAAATCCCCTGGTATGTGCCGGAGCTATTGCTATTCTTGAGATCATCCAAGAGAATCATTATCTTGAGAAGGCGGAAAAGAACGGCAACTATCTCAAGGAGAAACTAAAATCCCTTCAAGAAGACCACAAGCTGATGGGCGAGGTGCGCGGTCAGGGCATGATGATCGGAATTGAACTGGTGAAGGATAGAAAGTCAAAGGAGCCCGCCATCGAAGAAATACTCCAAGTCATGGAGATTGCAAAGGAGAAGGGCCTCTTGATCGGTAAGGGAGGCCTGGACAACAACGTGATCCGGATTCAGCCCCCTCTTGAACTCACGCAGAGCCAAATCGACGACGCTCTCGCTATCCTAGACGAAGCCTTTTCTCAGGTCGAAAAGACAATGTGATTGTCGCTTAGCCCTTTGTCAAATCACCGTAGGAATCGGGTCGACGGTCTCTGAAGAACTGCCATGTGTTCCGGACCTCACGAATGAGATCAAGGTCTATTTCGCCAACAACAATCTCTTCATTCTCCCGAGACCCTTCTACTACAATCTGTCCGCGGGGATCAGCGATGTAAGAAGTCCCATAGAACTGACCTGTGTTCCAGGGACTTTCACCCACTCGGTTGATTGCGGCTATGAAATATCCATTTGCCACTGCATGAGCGGGCTGCTCGATCTTCCAAAGGTGCTCTGAAAGCCCGGCAACAGTCGCGGAGGGATTGAAGACAATCTCTGCGCCATTTAGTCCAAGTGCGCGCGCGCCCTCTGGGAAGTGTCGGTCATAGCAGATGTAGATACCGACCTTAGCATACGGAGTTTCAAAGACGGGGTATCCGAGATTTCCAGGGCGGAAATAGAACTTCTCCCAGAAACCACCAAGGTGGGGGATATGCATCTTTCTGAACTTGCCTAACATCTCACCGTCAGGATTGAATATGACGGCGGTGTTATAGTAAACACCAGTGGACGCTTCTTCATACATAGGGG
>CAYPUO010000507.1:0-3241 GCA_964413775.1 uncultured archaeon | reverse complement strand
GCTTCAGACCACCTCCACACTCTCGACCATTCACTGCAGACATTTGCTGAAGAGATTGAAGGGACAAGCACAACACTGATCGTGACGGGTGACCACGGGTTCAATGACGTACTACCTGCTAATATGGAGTCCACTCTTGCCCATCCAGGACTACTGGACTGCTTGGCCATGCCACTCTGTGGGGACACGCGGACTTCATTCTGCTTTGTCCGACCTTCAAAGGTTGAGTCCTTTGAGAGGTATGTGTCAACAGCTTTTGGCGAGTATTGTACTCTGTTGAAGAGCCAAGATCTCCTCGATGCAGGTTGGTTTGGCCTCGGAAACATGAGTCCAAGGCTAGAAAGGCGTGTTGGGGATTATACCTTGGTTTTCAAAGAGGGCCATGCACTAGTAAACTCGTTTCCAGGTGTCCAGCCTCATGCACTAAGGGGGCACCACGGAGGCGTGAGCAGTGATGAGATGTATGTTCCACTCATCATAATGAAACTCTGAAACGAAGAAGAGCGCGGATCGCGTTCTATGCAACTTTCATATACATGCGAGCCATTGCGCGAATCTGTTCAAAATCGACATTTAGTTCTCGGATCTTGCGAGGGTCAGCACTATAGATTGGTTGTCGCATGTCGTGCAGATTCGGCGTTCGCTTGCACAGAGACCTGTCTGTCAGCCTTCGGAGAGCGTCAGAAACTGACCGTGAAGAAAGCGTCACTTCCGTTCGAATCTGTTTTGGAGTCATCGGACCCTTTGTCGCCAGCTCATTAAACACAATTAGTGCACTTATTGGCAGGCCAGCCAATGACACTTCTTCACACCTCATCTTGGCAAAATGGGGAGAGAATATTTGCCAACCCTATATATGAGCTTATGGCAAGCTTCTTTTAAAATCTTTGCCGTACGCAACCGTGAGCGTTTTGAGTAGAACTAGAGTCTGACAATGCGCTGGGATGTGTAGATTATGAAGAGATGGTCCGACGACCAGAGGATTCTAACCGCTCTAGAGAAACTGGGCGGCAACGCATCGGCTCAGGAACTGAGCGAGTACATAGCAAGGACTACGAAAAACAAGGACGGAACACCAAAGCATATCCCTGCTAGGACCATTAGATATCGCCTTTCAACTCTAATAGAGAGAGGAATACTGCTTCCTTCCTACCTAGAGTCAGACGAGAGAAAGGTAGGACTTGGGGAGGGAATCCTCCTCCTCCAAGAGAACCCAGAGAGTGGCCTCGTACTTGATGAACTGCTCGATAAGATACCCATTTTCCACTGGTATGTTCCGACCAATGGGAAGTATGATGGCTACCTGGTACATGTTGCCTATGATCTTTCAATGCCAGAAATGATGGATAAAATGATTGATGCAATGAAAACGAACGGAATAATCGATTCCTCGATGTTTTTTGATATTGTAGACCACGACTCAAAGAGAGTTGATTTCACCAGATACAAACCTAGTACTGGCTGGTCCTGTAAGTGGAATGAGTGGAAAAAGGGCGTTGAGCAGAATATCGAGCAGAAAGCAGACTCTCCTTTCAACCTTATTGACTCCCATGATATTATCGAGTATGACTCCAAGGACATCTTAATACTGAGAGCACTTAGAGAAGACTCAGAAACCTCCATGACGAGTCTTTCAAGCATAACCAGACTCCCACTAACTGGAGTACGTGAGAGAATCCACAAACTGCGGAAAATGGGAGTCATCAAGGGGTCTTCAAGAGCATATGGTTTTTCGGGAGACCTCCTTTGGTTTTCTCTCTTCATACACGTTAAGGATAATGTGGGGGCCATCCTGAAGAGCATTCACGACCTGCCGTTTCCGGGAGTGGTCCTAATGATGGATACCCATAGCTACTGCGTGAGATTCGGGCTCACAACATCAGACCTGAAGCAGTTCATGGATGGAGTCAGGCTGTTCAGGCCTCATCTGGAGTCCTACTTCTTTCAGTTTCATCTGCCAGACAGGGTTGAGTCGAAATATCCCAATATATTCAACTTCTACAATAGCGAAGAGGGCAGGTGGGACATTCCGGTTGATGACTACCTGAAGACCATTGAACAATATGGTAAATAGGCTCATACCTTCTTTGTTACTGTATGGAGGTCTTCAACAAACAATGGACCGAAGATTAGGTCTAATCCTTCACACAAGCACTTGTTTTTCCTTTGCTGTTCCCAGATTCCTCTTTACAATCTCCAATGAGCCATCCAGCTGGAGAGATTGGTTGTAACATTCTAGAGCTCGCTTGACCTCCCCCTTCTCCCTGAGAACCACACCAAGGTTGTTCCAGCCTTTCGGATCATCTGGCACAAGCTCTACATACCTTTCAAAGAGCGGAAGTGATGAGGACCACTTCTGAAGGAACCACAACGAAACACCAAGTCTGAAAAGCATGTCAGGTTGGTCGGCCTTTAGAGCATGACTAGATGCATAGAGCTCAGCAGCGGCTTCATAGTTGCCTGACTTGTAGGAGAGATTGCCCACCATGTTCAACGCACTAATAGACCCTGGATCGAGGGAGATAGCAACATTGAGGCTCGTACAAGCGGCATTGAACCTGTCTAAGTGCGCTTGACAGACACCTCTCATGACCCAAGCCTCTGCAAGCTCCTCATCCTTTTCAATAATCTTTGATGTTGCAGCTAGTACAGTCTTGCAGTCCTTGCTCTCGAATGCCGTCCGTGCAAGAGTCAGGAGAGAAGGCATGCCATTACCACCCTTCTGCATGTACTGCTTCAGATGTCTTACTGCCTCCCGGTTATTATTGAGTGAGGCCTCAAGTGCACCCAGAACTTCAAGAGGTTCTAGCCAGTTCTGTCCAAGGCGTGCAGCTTCGCCTAGGCACTTACGAGCCTCATCGGTGTCGCCTTTATCACGGTGCGCAAGCCCCAACAGGTACCAAGCTCGAGCAGACTCACTGTCAATGGCGATGGCAGCCTCAAGGGCCTCCTGTGCTGCCTCTACCTCTCCAAAACTGAGGAAACGGTCACCTCGTTTCAATAAATCATGAACCTTGCTTGTGTGGTCTTTTGCCATTGATCTAACACCCGAGCAGGAATTACACCATGGACATGTGCGTTAAGTCCGATTGGTGTTTGTTTCTTCAGTGCTTCCATCCTAATATTATGAATAGGTATGTACAAGTATAGGTTGATTCTCCCACCAAAATGGGTTAAACCTGATGAACCGGGGGAAAGTAATCAAGGACGAATACTTAGATGCAAAGATGAAGAGGAGCTA
>CAYPUO010000506.1:0-3249 GCA_964413775.1 uncultured archaeon | reverse complement strand
AAATGGTAGAGTCGAGCGAGCATAGGTGGGTGGTTGCTCTAACTGACGGGCAAGACAATAGCTCGAAGAGATTCTCACTGGACATTCTCAAGGGCATCCGAACAGAGAAAGATAGGCAGAAGCGCAAGAGACCGCTAACAATTGAGGGTTTCATCAGGGATAACCACCTTGATGTGAATCTAATCATAATAGGCGTTGGAGAGGAGCTTGCAAGCCCAATCGAGGTGAATGTCAGGTCTGAGCAAACAAGAAAGAGAATGACATACGAAGAACTTCTGGAGTCTGTCTGCAAAGCAATTCCACAAGGTGAGTACTTCTCCGTTGTAGATAGCCGTGATGTGAGACTGGACATCGAGAAGGCATTCCAAGAAGTGGGGGTACTCATGGCGCAGCTCGAAGTGGGAGGAGCTACAGACGATTATTAGGAGGCGAAAGAGATGGCAGTGACAAAGAAGAAAGGCAGTTTCCGAAGAAATGTAATCATGACGTTCCTGGTAATCTCTGTGCTCTCGCTGGGAGGGACAGGAGTCATCTCATACCAGTTCATCAATCTGATTGGAGGCTACACCACAGGTCAGAGCTCAGATGCACTCGAAGTACAAATCCAACGGAACATGGAAATCACAGCAGAACAGAATGGTGATGTGATAGCACAGAAACTGGCAAGCGCAGAGGGGATGATAAAGGCATTAGCTTTAGAATGTGAAGGCCTGTTTGTAGATAACACATCGTACCAGCCTCGTGACAACATCTACTATGACTACTTCTTCGAGTACCAGTCACCGGGGCTCTATCCAAACGATACTCACTACGAGGAGCGCTACGGAATCCAGGTTTCTTGGAACTACAGCAGCTGGTACATGCCTGGTTCAACATCAACTGACTATCTGACCTACTTCAACACTTACAAGGACATGCTCGGGAGAGTTTCAAACATGGACTTCCTGTTCCAATATGTCCATAGACAAGTACCTGACTTCAGATGGCTCTACGTTGGATTTGAGAACGGCATGTGGATCAACTATCCGGGTAGCATAGTTGGCGGAAGCGACATTGAAAGGAGCAATGTGGCAACTCAGTTCATTGCCACGCAGGAAGACTTCTATCAGGAAATACGTGCAGGGCTCGGAGACATGGTTATCTATGGGCCGTATTACGATCCTATCGATCATGTTCTGTTAATCTCCATAGGTCGCGCAGTCTACGACCAGAGCCATCAGATAATGGGTATAGTCGCTGGGGACATATCAATCGAGTCCATCAGGACGAAGATCCTAGATGTCCATGTACTTGAAACGGGTTATGCAGCTCTGATCACTCCGGATGGTGGAATAGTCGCACATCCTGCTGTTGCAGATGATGACTATGCCTGGTACGATTCACAGGGCACGCTGCCTCCACTGACGGACTTTGAAACAGATGGTAGCTCTTCAGCATTGACACCTGCACAGATGGTACAAATAACATCAGGGCATACAGGTATCATTGAATATACAAGGAATTCGAAGGGATATATACTCGCCTATACTGATGTTAGCATTGCAGGATACATCTGCATCATTATTGTGCCCGTAGATGAAGTGCAGGCCGCGATACCCGCGCTACAAGCAAGGATAGAAACGGCAAACTTAGCTGCAACGATGTTTATTCTTGCAGTGACAATTGGCGGGATATTCATTGCGGGGGTTGTCGCAGTTGGCGTTGCCAATCAGATCACCGGTCCTCTGCAGTATCTCATGGGACTGGCAACTAGAAACGTATCTGCAATGATAAAGAAAGAGCGTCTGGACTCGTCTGACCTTCAGGTAGACAAGGGCTATATGGCGAAGGATGATGAGATAGGCGAACTGGCCAGAGCATTTCAAGGAATGCTTGACTCAATCAAAGAGGATGATTCCCAATAGGGATTACCTCTTCGGGATGTGGCTGCAATGGATGCGAAAGAGTGGACGATAGAGAAATCAAGATTAATCTATGGCGTGGGAAAGAGAGACCTCCATTTCCTTGATATCAATGAGAATGGCGAGCTGATTATCAGGTTCAGGGGCAAGACCCTCAGTTTTGATGAGTTAATCGGACAGATTCAGATAGAGGATGGCAAGAAGACTGCCTATACATCCTCATTCACTCTTCGTATGCCTCAGATGATTTCCTACCAGATAAAGAAGCTGAAGGCAGCCTTCGGCACAGTGATCAGTGAACTTGCATATTCCGGACAATTCGGGGCAGTGTATCCTGTAAAAGTCAACCAACGGAAAGACTGCGTAATTCCGGTGCTCCAAGCAGACCGTGGCTATGGCCTCGAGGCAGGCACAAAAGCAGAACTATTCCTCATCAAGAGCGTCCTTCGAGATGAAAAGGACCGACTAATAATCTGTAATGGAGCCAAAGACCCGGAGTACCTGCATACGATAGAGCAGTTTGTAAAGGAAGGCTACAACATTGCCATCTCAATCGAATCACTCCATGAAGCAAGACTCATTGTCGAACTTCTTGAGCCAGAGGAAACTAACCTTGTTCTACGAATCAAACCATACTTGACTGTGAGAGGACACTGGTCACATTCGGCAGGCAGAAACTCGAAGTTTGGATTAAGTATTCATGACCTCTTTGATGTCGTTGCACTTCTCAAAGAGAGAGGTTTCGAGGACTCGGTGTCAACTGTCCTTGGTCATGTCGGCTCTCAAATCACTGCTATCGCAGACTTCGGTGGGTTTTCGAAATTCATGGTAAGAGTATTCTATGAGTTGAGAGATGCGGGCCTTGACAAGCTGCATCGAATAGATTTCGGCGGTGGCCTCCCGATTGACTACACGAGTTCACATGAGGAAAACCTCATGGAGCTGTATGCCCGGGCTCTGGTTGGGGGAATCATGGAGTGGATGGAGGAAGAGCACGAAACCAGATCACCACCGGACATCATGATTGAGTCCGGAAGAGGTATCACTGCACTCTATTCACTCGTTGTTGTCAAGGCACTTGAGGTCCGTTCGGTGTTCCCGCCGAGCAATGGGCTGCCTAACAAACTTGAAACAGAGAAGAAAGAGTGGGCAACGAAGATGGCAGCATGCACGTCGTTGAATGAACTCATAGACGTGTGGAATGAGTTTCTCGCGAGTTTGCGTTCTTCTCCAGAGTCTCTTGAAACCTTGAGAGAGAGGGAGCAGTTCATTGGCGAGATGCGGGCAGAGATGCGCAGGAACCTCCCGAGAGTCGGAAGCAATAGCCTAAGGTCGGACAGGGTGATCG